>NZ_AYZJ01000014.1:0-48226 GCF_001436615.1 Lacticaseibacillus camelliae DSM 22697 = JCM 13995 | reverse complement strand
AACTACCTTGATACAGAATCCTACAAGACCTAAAACATAAGGCTATGATCACAAATGCAAGACCTAAAACCTAGTTCCAAGCCCTTGACTAATCGTAGGAAAAAGAGGCTGAGACACAAAGCGGTTTTAGCCCAAAACGCAGGCGTCCCTGCATCACGATTCGCACTTCGAATCGCGATGCAGGGACGTTTGCGTGTCTGGGCGTTGCTTTGTGGAACGCGACTAGGTTAATTATGTCTGAGCCTGTTTGATTGAGAAAACTCAACTTACCGCCGGTGGTGCCGCACGAAGGTCATGTAGTGCAGGATGCAGGCCAGAAGCACGAAGAAAATGATCACGAAGCTGACATACCGCAGCCAAAAACTGCTGGTGGTCCAGGGCAGCAGCTGCTGAATGCCCATGGTGGCCAGTGCCATCACGGCGATCATGCCGAAAAGCAACATGTAGCGTTTCAAGGTTTCATCATCCTTTCGCTTCTTGGCGGTCAGCTTGGCTCCAACGGCCTTGGCCTGCGCCACCTTCTTGGCTGGGACCGTGGTCATCCCCCACGTCCCTGGCAGGACCAGCTCCGCGACCTTGTGAATGCCTGCCGCGCTCATCGCCTTGTCGATCATCGTGAACGTGGCGTCGGTTTGGTGCGTGAACGTGTTATCCAAACCGCTGGCAAAACAGCTCGACACGCTGACGTAGTGCTTGTCCTTGTACTTACCCGGCAGCGTGTCGGCGTCGTGCGTCATGCGCACCATCCGGTGGCGGAAGCAGTCGAAAAATTGTTTGAACTGCCCCGCCACGGTGCCAAAGTACGTCGGGCTGCCCAGCACCCAGACGTCAGCGGCGGCGAGCTTGCCTTCCAGCTCATCCAAGGCGGGGTTCGCCTCACCTGGCACATCCGGTCGAATAATGTACTGATTCAGATCCACAAACTCCGTCTCCGCGCCGCTGGCCCCGGCCAGCACGGCCTTTAGATACTGAGCGGTCAGCCCATTAGGGTCCTGTCCGCCATACAACCCCACGATTTTCATCTTCCCACCTCAGATACACTGTACGAGAATGATTCTAATCTTGCAATTAAATTTTGGCGCAAGCAAAAACGCCCAGGCCCCACGGTACGTGAGTCCTGGGCGCGATTGTTAAGCTTAGGCTTCGCGGTACCGCCGCACACCTGCCACACGCAGCCGCAGCAGATTGTCCGGCACCACTGCCACCTTACCACCCTGGGCCAGGGTCATCGCCGCTAGATCATTCAGCAGATTGTTGTGCTCGGCCGCGGGGCCGTCTGTTTCCAAGCGGTCTTCTTCCAGCACCCCGCGAATTCGCGCGCCCTGCCGCAGTACCAAGGTGTCCAGCGAGCGCTGCTGCAGCGCTTCAATGATGCCGCCGAGGTCTTCGACGTACTTGCCGCTGCCGCGGGCCGTTTCCAGCAAGGCCAGCGTTTCGTCTGCGTGGCGATCGGCGTAGTCTTGCCGCAAGTCGTCCAGCGCCAGGTCGATGTCACCCAGGCTCATGTTGCCGGGGTTTTGCTCGACTTGCATGGACCCGCTGAGGTGCGGATTGCGGCTGATCTCGCGGAACACCGCAATGTTTTCCGGCAGGCCGAAGAGGATCAGGCGCCGCTGGTTAGGGTTGGAATAATGGTCGAGGAGGTAGGTATCCACCGCCTGGTAGTAGCGGCGACGGTCGATTTCCTCTTCACTGGCGCGGTCGGCATGGCCGTGGTAACTTGCCTGCCCCGGCCCCTGCGCGACCGTGTTCACTGACCCCCCGCGCTTTTCCGTGCCCAGCGTGCCAAGCAAAGTCACTGGAGCGTCGTCAGGCAGGTCGACCATCGTCAGCACATCCCCGCGGTTCAGGGCCAGCGCAATTTTATCGCGCTGCAAGAGTAGCAGGTCGAAGTCGAACTGGCGCTGGGCATCCAGGACCAGCGGCAGAAGCTGCGGCCGGTCCGTGGTCATCGCCGTGGGGCTCACTGCGTATTCGAGTCCCAACGCGATGGCCTCCTGACCGTTGCTGAGCAGCGCCGAGCCTTGGCCAATGATTGAAATCAGCGGCTGATCGCCGGCGGCCGCCTTGAGGCTCGCCTCATACGGAGCAAAATCAGTGCCCGGGTGCGTTTGCGCCATCACATCCTTAGCGTGCGCAGCCAGGTGCCGCAGCGTCAGGCGAGTCTGCTCCACCGTGCGGTCCGCCTCAAGGGGTAGGTACAAGGAAACAAACGGCCCTTCAGCGGTGCTGCTTAAAAAGTCTCGCAAGGAGAGTTGCGTGTCTGTTGCCATATTAGTCCTCCTTTTCGTGGCCCTGTTTGGGCTTCAGTTTAACCATACCAAGGTGCGCGCTGGTTTTTCAATCAGCACCACTTGCGCTTATTTGATCGGTTGCCAGACCCAATCGCGGACTTCGGGCAGGTCCTCGCCAGTTTCGCGAATGTAAGCGTCATGGCGCTGCAGAGTGTCATCCATCAGCTGAATGAAGTCGCCGCTGGCTTCAAGCCGCTGCGGCAGGTGCAAGACCACGTCCTTGGCCAAGTGGAAGCGGTCGAGGTGATTGAGCACGCGCATGTCAAACGGCGTGGTGATCGCGCCTTCCTCGCGAAAGCCGTGTACGATCAGGTGGCGGTTGTGCCGGTCGAAGAAAACGGCGCGGATCAGGTCCTCATAGCCGTGGAAGGCAAACAGCACCGGCTTGTCCGGCGTGAAGTAAGCGTCAAACGTCTCATCATCCAGCGCCCGCGGATCGTCTTTTTTCAGTTTCAAGAGGTCGACCACGTTGATGAAGCGCATCTTGAGGCGAGGAAAATGCTGATGCAGCAGGTCGATCGCCGCCAGGCTTTCCAGGTTCGGCTCGGTGCCCGCCGCCGCGATCACGATGTCTGGCGCCACGCCATCGTCGTTGGACGCCCAGTCGATGCGCTTCAGGCCCGCGCGCGCCAGCACCGTGGCTTCTTCAATCGAGTAAAACTGCGGCCGCGGCTGCTTGGACGTGATCAGCAGGTTGATCGTGTTTTCGCTGCTGAAGACCTGCGGAGAAATCGCCAGGAGCGAGTTGGCATCCGCCGGCAGGTACTCGCGAATGTACTGGCCTTTTTTCTCTGCCAGGTGGGTCAAGACGCCGGGATCCATGTGGGTGTAGCCGTTGTGGTCCTGCTGGAACGAGGTCGACGTCGACACCACGTTCAAGGACGGGTACGGCCGGTGCCAGGGCTGCTCGGCCGCCTCGCGCAGCCACTTGAAGTACTGAGTCAGCATCGAGTCCACCACGCGCAAGAAGGCCTCGTAGGACGTGAAAATGCCGTGCCGGCCGGTCAGCGTGTACCCTTCCAGAAAGCCTTCCGCCTGGTGCTCGGACAGCTGCGAATCAATGATGCGCCCGGCCGCATTCATGTCCTCGTCGTAGCCGCTGTGGGTGATCTGCTCCTCCCACTGGCGACCGCTTGCGTCAAAAATGCCAAACAGCCGGTTGGACATCGTCTCGTCCGGTCCAAACACCCGAAAATTGTGAGGGTTCAGGCGAATCAAGTCCCGCAGGTAATCGGACCAAATCACCATGTCCTGGCGCACGTCCTGGCCGCGCTTGCCAATCGGCAGCGCGTACTGACGAAAGTCCGGCAGCACCAGCGGCACCTTGCCGCCGACGTTCGTGATCGGGTTGGCCGCCATGCGCCGCGTGCCCTTTGGGGTTAGCGCCTTGAGCTCGGGCTTCAGCGTGCCGTGTTCGTCAAACAGGTCCTCGGGGTGGTACGACTCCAGCCACTTGACCAAGGCATCGGCATGCTCCATATGATCGCGGGACACGGGAATCGGGATCTGGTGCGCGCGGAACGACCCTTCAATCTTGTTGCCGTCCCATTCCTTCGGGCCGGTCCAGCCCTTCGGCGTGCGCAGGATCAACACCGGCCAGTGCGGCATGCCGGCATCGCTGATGGCGCGGGCCTGGCGCTGGATCTGCTGGATTTTTTCGATCATCGTGTCCAGCGTCTGCGCCATGATTGGGTTGAGCGTTTTGGCGTCGTCGCCTTCGACAAAGTACGGCTCCCAGCCCATCCCCGCGTAATACTGGCGCAGGTCGTCATCCGACTTGCGCGCCAGGATCGTGGGGTTGGAGATCTTGTAGCCGTTCATGTCGACGATGGGCAGCACCGCGCCGTCCGTGATCGGGTTGATGAAAGTGTTGGAGAACCAAGAGGCCGCCAGCGGCCCGGTTTCACTTTCGCCGTCACCGATCACCGTGGCGGCAATCACGTCCGGATTGTCGAGGATCGCCCCAGTGGCGTGGCTCAGCGAGTAGCCGAGCTCGCCGCCTTCGTGAATGGAGCCGGGGATCTGCGCGTTGGCGTGACTCGCCGCGCCGCCCGGGAAGGAGAACTGCTTGAACAGCACCTGCATCCCCGCCTCATCCTGGGTAATATTGGGGTAAGTTTCAGTGTACGTGCCATCCAAGTAGGCGTTCGACAGCATGACCTGGCCGCCGTGCCCCGGCCCTTCGATGTAAAACATGTTCAGGTCGTATTTATTGATCAGACGGTTGAGGTGCGTGTAGATAAAATTCTGCCCGGCGATCGTGCCCCAGTGGCCGAGCGGGTTGAACTTCACGTCACTGGCTGTCAGCGGGCGCTTAAGCAGCGGGTTAGCGCGCAGGTACAGCTGCCCGACTGACAGATAGTTGGCCGCCTGCCAGTAGCGCGTCATGAGGTCAAAATAAGCTGGTGAATCGTAATTATTGGTCATCAAACTCCCCTGCTTTCTTGTTGAGGCCGTCATCAATCAACCAAATTGTACGCCTGAATGCAAGTTGCACCGAATGATTTGACTCATCGGCTTGCCGCGCTTAAAAACCCGCTCGCGGTCCTAAAAAGGTGATAAACTGAGCATGAGGAAAGGTTTTTCATTAGGGGGCTTACAAATGAAAACACCATGGTTTGATGGGGTCATCATTACGATCGCAGTCCTGGCGCTGATCGCGTTGGTCACGATTGGGGCCATTCTGCCGGCCATCGCCGTCTTGGTCCTGATGGGCGTCGCCGTGGCCGTCGACCGCCAGCAGCCGCACGGCCGGTTAAGATTTTAAATGTTCTCAGCAATCGTTTTACGTCACGCTTGTCCCCAAAGCTAGCAAAGTTTATACTGTTGCCAACGGAGGCGGTTGCCATGGAGCTCAAGGATCTCACCATCAGTCAGCAAGACTATTTGGCCTATCAGCAGTGGTTTCAGCGACAGAGCAATATTCGCTGGCTGCGGCGGATCCTGCTGGTGTGCGGACTGGCGGCAATTGGCATTGGCGGCTGGCTGGGCATCACGGGCAGATGGGTCTGGGGCTCCGCCAGTGCGGTAATTTTTCTCGGGGTCTTCTTCATCGTGTATTTGCCGCTGCTGACGCGCGTGCGCACCGCCCGCGCCTTCCGCTCACCGAAAAATGCCGCCGTGTTCAGCAAGCGCTCGTTTCTGATCGATGATACCGGGCTCACCATGAGCGCATCAACCAGCACCAGCCATTCAAATTGGTCGGCCTTCTTGGAGGCGGCCGAAACCCCCAGGCTATTTATTCTAATGGTGGCCAAATCGCAAGGCGTGCTGATTTCCAAAGCCACGATGACCGACAGCCAGATTCAGGAACTGCGCACCATCATCAAAGCCAACATGCCAAAAGCTCTGGTCAGAGTTGGGTAAAACCATGCGCGATTCACTTCATAGGAACGCGCGCTCAACGACCATTCACTGGTCGCTTTTTTTGTATGCGCTGTTGTTAGATGATCAACTAGGTCTTATCTACAAAAACAAAAACCAGGATAATCGCAATCTAGCGTCATCCTGGTTCGGGGTTACTTTATGAGCATCTCTTGCACGATCGCCTTAACTTCATTCCAAAGACTCTGTGGCTCGCCATCAACCCGTGCCACGTGAATTGCCAGCTCTGCCAGCTGACGTCGCTGAGCCGAGTCCGGCTTAAAAGTAATGTGGTTTAAAGCGAGACAATCAAGAAAACTTAGATAGGCGGTTCGTTTATTGCCGTCATTAAATACATGCTTTTTAATCAGCTTGACGAAATAGAAGATCGCCAAGTCGGTTGCATTAGCATACAGTTGCTGGCCAAAAACGTCTTGATGAGCGGATCGAACAATGTAATCCAAGGCCTTCGCATCACGAATGGAGGCCCTTTGATTGGCTTCTTGCTGAAGGCAGACGTTAATCGTGATTAACTCAGACTGACTCAAATACTTCATCAGCGGTCTGCCAAATAATCAAGCGCATCCTTATTCTCAGCAATTAGCCCCTGTATTCTTGCCACCGTCGCCAGGGCAGCGTCTCGTTGCTTGGTCGGAATAAGCACAACTTGACCATCACTTTCGCCGATGGTGACGCTGTCTCCCTTATTGATACCAAGGTCTTTGGCGACCTCTCGCGGAATGGTGACGTATAAGCTGCTATTGCTTTGGCCAACTTTCCGATCTTGTCGATGTTTCAACTTTGCAGGATCAATCATGTCATCACCTCGTATATGTAGTATATACAGTCGATACGCACGGAGCAAGTCCATGTGTTGCCAGACAGACCCCCGTGCCTCGTTTAGGTAATTTTAGTGTCACGCAGGCACTAGTGACGTGGCAACCGGTCCTGCACGTCCCGGACAATCATCAATTCTTCGTTAGTTGGGATGACCAGGGTTTGGACGGTGGCGTCTGGGGCAGAAACGTTAGCTTCCTTGCCGCGCGCCGGCATTTTCGCCGACGCCGGCCGTGAAGACCAGCACGTCGACGCCGTTCATCAGCGCCGCGTAACTGCCGACGTACTTGGCGACGCGGTTGGCGTAGATATCCAGCGCCAGCTTGGCCAAGGGGTCTTCGTCCTCGATGGCCTCCAGATCCCGCTGGTCGGCAGACAGTTCGGAAATGCCGAGCAGCCCCGAACGCTGATTCAGCATAGTGATAATGTCGTCAAAATTAGTGATCTTCAACTTGCGCATCAGGTACTGCAAAAGCGACGGGTCGATGTCCCCACTGCGCGTGCCCATGGTGACACCGGCCACCGGGGTGAAGCCCATCGAGGTGTCGACGGACCGGCCGTTTTGCACGGCGGTCACGCTGGACCCAGAGCCCAGGTGCATGACGATCATTTTCAGCTGATCCAGCGGCCGGCCCAGGAACTCGGCCGCGCGCTGGGAGACGTAGCGGACGCTGGTACCGTGCGCCCCGTACTTGCGGGCGCCGTACTTTTCGTAGTACTGGTGCGGGATGCTGTAGAGAAAATTCTCCGCCGGCATTGTCTGGTGGAACGCGGTGTCAAACACCGCCACCTGGGTCGCCCAAGGCATTTCTTTACAGAACACATCGATGTACTCGGCCTCGACCGGGTTGTGCAGCGGCGCGTAATCCTTCAAATCGCGAATGTCCTGCAGCACCTGTGGATCGATCACGACGGACTCGCTGAACTCCTCGCCGCCGGCCACGACCCGGTGCCCGACGCCGACGATCTCGTGCAGATGCTGGACCAACCCAAGGTCCTTGAGCTCGGTCATGACATCGGCCACGGCCTCGTGGTAGTTGCGGATCGCGTGCCCGGAGCGGTAAACCTGGTCGCCATACTTGATCTTCACGCTGGACTCAGCCTGCCCGAGGCGATCGATCAGCCCGTCGGCCAGCATTTGTTCCGCCGGCATCTCGAACAACTTCCACTTCAGCGTAGAACTACCTGCGTTGACTGCGAGTATTTTGACCATGTTCTCAGCTCCTATCCGTTGTGTGCGACTATATTGTATCCTATTTTTCCAACTTCTGCTCCGGGTCGTGCTGGCGGTGCCATGCCTTGATCTGCGCCAGGCGCGCCTGAACCTTGGCTTCACTGCCTTGGTCCGTTGGGTGGTAATACTGTTTACCCTTTAAATTATCCGGCATTGTCTGCATCGTGGTCAAATTATCCGGGTTGTTGTGCGCGTACTGATAGTCCTTGCCGTAGCCGAGGTCCTGCATCAGGTCGGTGACGCCGTTTCTGATTTGCAGCGGCACTGGCTCGGCTAACGTCTCGGTCGCGTCTTTTTTCGCGGCTTCGTAAGCGGTGTACAAGGCGTTGCTCTTCGGCGCCAGGCTCAGGTACACGACCGCATGGGTCAGGTGGACCGTGCACTCCGGCATGCCGATGAACTGGCAGGCCTGAAAGACGCTGGTGCAGATCTCCAGCGCCCGCGAGTCCGCCATGCCAATGTCCTCGGAGGCAAACCGGACTAGGCGGCGAGCAATGTACAGCGGGTCCTCGCCGGCTTCCAGCATCCGCGCCAGCCAGTAGACCGCAGCGTCCACGTCAGAGTTTCGCATCGACTTGTGCAGCGCTGAAATCAGGTTGTAGTGCTCCTCGCCGTTCTTGTCATACAGCAGCGCCTTTTTGGTCAACAATTGCGACACCGCCGCCTTGGTGACGGTGATGGTCTTGCCCGGGTCCGTTTCAGCGTTGGTGACTGCCATTTCCAGGGTGTTCAGGGCAATGCGGGCATCCCCGTTGGCAAAGTCGGCGATCATCCCCAGCAGCTCCGGCGCAATTTTTACCTGCTGCAGGCCGTAGCCGCGCGGATCCTTCAGTGCCCGCTTGAGCAGCTCGATCAGGTCGTCCTGGGTCAGCTGCTTGAGCACGAACACTCGGGTGCGCGACAGCAGCGCGGCGTTGACCTCAAACGACGGGTTCTCAGTGGTTGCGCCAATCAGCGTGATCGACCCGCGTTCCACGTACGGCAAAAAGGCGTCCTGCTGCGCCTTGTTGAAGCGGTGAATTTCGTCGACAAACACGATGGTCTTCTGCCCGAGCGACCGGTTCTGCTCGGCCTCTTCCATCACCTGCTTGATTTCCTTGATGCCAGCAGTGACGGCAGAAAAAGTCACGAACTGGGCCTTGGTTTGGCGAGCGATGATCTGCGCCAGCGTCGTTTTGCCGACACCAGGTGGGCCCCAGAAAATCATGGACGGAATTTCGTCATTTTCAATAAGTTTGGCGAGCACCTTGTCCTTGCCGATCAGGTGCTTTTGGCCAACAAACTCGGCCAAAGTCGTCGGCCGCATGCGGCTGGCAAGCGGCTGAGTCTGCGCCGGATTTTGATCAAATAGAGACGGCATCACGCCACCTTCTTTCAGCCTTATGATAACATTGAGGCGGATATGCTACACTACAAGGTGCGCAGAGTTCGCGCACTTAGCGGGACATGTAGCCTAGCTCGAGCCATTACCGGCGCGCTTTGCCGGTGAGGACTTGAGCGTAGCTACATGCTCCCGCGTTGCGAACTCGGAGCCCGATTAAAGCAAGGTGCGCAGAGCTGGCGGTCTTAGCGGGATGGGTAGCCTAGCTCAAGCCATTGCCGACGTTTTTTCGGTGAGGGCTTGAGCGTAGCTAGCCGCTCCCGCGTTGCCAGCACGGAGCCCGATGACAAGCGCACCCAGGCGCATCATGCAGCCTTTACAAAGGAGTGACCAAAATGGCCGATGCTAATGACCAAAGTTTCCCCAGCGGTGAGTTCACCGCCTTTTCCACGGCCAAAATGACCTACTTCATGCTGGTGCGGGCGGATCTGACCCGCGCCGACATCGAGGCGTTCTTCGGCGACGACGCGCGCTACGTGGCGCTCACTAAAGTGCCCAGCGTCGAGCTGCACCTGCCGCAAGCCGAGGCCCAGATCGCGGTGCCCGGCAACTTGATTGCCAAGTTCGCCAATGGCAAGTACAAGGTGATCACGCAGGCGTACTACCACCAGAACTTCAACGAACCAATCGCAGACGCGAACGGGCAAGGCATTCATTAAGGAGACAGCATGGCCAAGTTTGAAAAGTACCACCCGCTGCTGTCGGTCCACTACCAGCTGGACTGGCTGACACTGTACAAGTTAAAAGACGTCGCCCGGCTGCGGGCCGATCGGACTCAGGCGGCGCTTTCCGGCCGTGAGCGCGATCAGTCCGTCGAGGACACGGCCCGCTATGTCAACCACTCGATGCGGCTGGTCATGAGCGACCAGGCCCTACTTTACGGCATCGGCGACCGCCAGACAAAGGAATTTCTCGGCAGCATTTGCCTGTGGCGCTTTGATTCAGGGATGACCTCGGCCCAGGTGCGCTTTGAGCAGCTGCCCGAAACCGCGCCGGAAGTCATGCAGGAAATCGTACCACGCGTGGCTGGGTTCGCCTTTTTCGAACTAGGGCTAAAGGAGCTCTACGCCGTGCTGCCGGAAACGGCGGAGGCGGCCGTCGACCTGCTGGCAGGCTTTGGCTTCACCAGCGCGCCGGCTCACCACACCCGCACCATGCCGAACGGCGAAAAGGTGCCACTGCTGCAGCTGACCCTGACTCGCGATCAGGTTGCCGATGACCCGGCGTTCCATTTTTAAGATGTCTCACCGAGTTCGACTGACTCAAGTTCAGGCGGCTTTTAGTTTGCTATTTTTCGGCCGCGGCCGAATGACTTTATCAGTTGGCATAGCGCCTCAACGAGCAGGGCTGTCGCTAAGACAAGCCCTGTCAGTTGACTGATAAAGGTGTGATTGTCGCCAAGATGGCAATCAAAAGCAAACCTGTACTTCCTTTCTACTGGAAATCAAGGTTATGAAACTCAAGCTCATAAGCCTCGCCTTCTTTCGAATGCGAGGCCTTCGCTCCAAACGTTTCTGCTCTCGTTATTATATTGGGCCGCAGCCTACTTGCCTAGCCATTGGGACGCATCCTCATTGGATTAACGAAACTTCATCATCATGCTCTCACGCGAATCAAAATTGCACCGACGCTCACGAAAAAGTGAGCGCCGGTGCATTTTTAAATTATTAATCTTTGTTATAAAATACGTCCTGCACAGCGCCGATGATGCCCAGCTTAGCGTGTGCATACGTCAATCCGCCCTGGATATACAGGGTGTATGGCGGGCGCAGCGGCCCGTCGGCGGAAAACTCAATCGTTGAGCCCTCGACGAACGACCCGTCGGCCATGATCACCTTATCCTCGTAACCGGCAGTGGCTTCGGGAATCGGTGTGATAAATGAATCGATTGGCATGTTGTGCTGAAGCGCCTCGGTGAAGCGAATCATGTCGTCGGGATTGCCAAAGTTGACGGTTTGAATCAGGTCGGTGCGCGGCGCGTCCCAACTTGGCCGCACCGGCAGGCCCATTTTCGCCAGGAGGGCCGCCTCGAACACCGCGCCTTTAATGGCGTTGCCGGTGACGGAAGGCGCCTGGAAAAAGCCCTGGAACATCGCGTCCAGCACGCCGAACGTGGCCCCCTCGGCACCGCCAAGACCCGGCACGGTGAAGCGGTACGACACCCGCTCAACCAGGTCCTTGCGCCCGACAATATAGCCACCGGTCTTGAGCATGCCGCCGCCACCGTTTTTGAACAGGGAACCCGCCATGATATCGGCCCCGACTTCAAGCGGCTCTTTGGTTTCAGAAAATTCGCCGTATGCGTTGTCCACGAAAATCCAGGTGTCAGGCATGACGCTGCGGACCGCCTTGATCATCTCGGCAATTTTCGCAATCGTGAACGAATCGCGCGTTGCGTAGCCGCAAGAGCGCTGGATGGCAACGACCCGCGGTTGATCCTTGGCGACACGCGCTTTCACCGCCGCCAAGTCGACGTCACCGCTGTCTGGCAGCGGCACGTAATCGGCCTTAATGCCGTACTCCTTGGGGCTGCCAATCGCGTTGCCAGCCATGCCGAGGACTTCCTGCAGGGTGTCGTAAGGTTCGCCGGTGATGTAAAGAATCTCATCTCCTGGCCGCACCAGCCCGAGCAGCCCGACGCCGATTGCGTGCGTGCCTGAGACAAACTGCGGCCGCACCAGCGCGTCCTCGCCGCCGAGGACCTGCGCGTAAATTGCCTCTAGCTTATCGCGACCCTCGTCGTCTTGGCCGTAACCCGTGGACCCTGACAAGTCCGTCGTGGCGACATTGTGATCACGGAACGCCTTGAGGACCTTGGCTTGGTTTTCCATGATTTGGTCATCAATGGCCGCCAGCTTCGGCGCGATTTCCTCGTCGACTTCCTGAACGCGCTTGATCAGCTCTGGATCAAAATCATCTTTCCAACTCATGCTTTTCTCCTTGTGTCTTGTGCAAAAATTTACCGGCCAGCACCTGCGCTTGGCGGGGCGCCGCCATTTTCAAACTTCTTCATTACTTATCACCTCTTCCAGTATACGAGAGGAAGCGGTAAGGTGCACGGAAAGTATTGGGGGGTGAAGGCAATCATCGGGCTAAAACCGCGAGCCCTGCGCACCTTGCATAATCGGGCTCCGGGGTCGCGACCCCTGCGCACCTTGCAAAAAAAGCGCCGCCGGTTGGGGGACCGGCGGCGTTACTGGGGAACGTGATCACGCTTTGGGGGAACGCGTCACGCACATCACTTGGGAGGAGTGAATGAAGAATGTTTAGGAGTGAGAAGCATCTTGCTTCTACTCTTATAAGATTACCGGGCCCAGGTGAAGAAACTGTGACGGCATTGTGGTGCTTTTGCCGTTTTTCCTTGGCGGTTTAAAGAATGGCCATAAAGATAAAGTCGAGAATAAAGCCCCCTGTGACGATCCACAGCACCGGATGCACGTCCTTGGCTTTGCCGGTGATCAGCTTGATCAGGCAGTAGAAAATGAAGCCGGCTGCGATCCCGTATGAAATGTTGTAAACCAGCGCCATCACGATCGACGCCATGAACGCCGGAACCGCCTCTTCCAGGTCGCTCCAGTTAATTTCCTTAAAGCTCGACATCATCATGACCCCGACCATGATCAAAGCTGGCGCGACCGCCTCGCTCGGCACGACCGCGATGAGCGGTGAAAGCAGTGAACTCAGCGCGAAGCACGCAGCCACGACGACCGCCGTCAACCCGGTGCGGCCACCGGCCCCAATGCCGGCCGCACTTTCAACAAACACGGTGACGTTGGAGGTGCCGAAAATCGAGCCGACGCCAGTGGCAATCGCGTCAGAGAACAGCGCGCGGTCCATTTTGGACGAGAAGCCAGAACCGCGGTTCATGTTGGCCATGTCCTCGTCGGAAAAGATCCCGGTCCGGCGGCCTGTGCCGATGAAAGTGCCCAAAGTGTCAAAAATATCCGAGAAACTGAAGGAGAAAATCGTCATGACCGACAGCAGAATGTGATTGGTGTCGGTGAACAAACTGCCGAAGCCCTTGCTGGAAAAAGCGGCGCCAAACGTGGTGCCAAGTTGGCCGATCGCGGTCCCCAGCGAATTGCCGGCGGCCAGGTGCAGGTTGGTGACGCCAAACGGAATCCCGATCAAGGTGGTAGCCACGATGCCGATCAGCACCGCCCCTGGCACCTTTTTCACGACGAGCACAGCCATCAGCAAGAGCCCAATCAGCGCAACGATTGCCCCTGGCTGAGTGAAGTTGACCAACGCCGGCGTGATGCCGCTGCCGCCGGTGACCACGCTGTTGACGCCATGGGCAAAACTGCCGCTCGCGGCCTTGCCGTTGACACTGAGAATGCCGCCGGCGTTACTCGTGAACTGCAGAAAACCCGCGTTTTTCAGCCCGATGTAAGCAACGAAGATCCCAATGCCGCCGCCGATCGCGTGCTGGAGCACCGTCGGGATCGCGGTGATGATCAGCTTGCGGATCTTAGTCACGGTGATCAGAATGTTGATCACGCCGCACAGGAAGACCAGCGCCAGTGCCTCCTGCCAGGTAAAGCCAAGACCCGCGACGACGGTGTACGTGAAGAACGCCTGCAGGCCTAGCCCAGGGGCCAGCGCGTATGGAACGTTCGCAAACAGCCCCATGACCAACGTGCCGGCCACACTGGCGACAATGGTGGCCAGGAACACGGCCTGACTCGGCATGCCGGTGAGCGACAGCGTGGCTGGGGCCACGAAGAGGATGTACGACATCGCGAAGAATGTTGTCAGACCCGCCAAGATTTCCGTTCGGACATTAGTGCCATTTTCTTTCAGCTGAAAAAAGTGTGCCATGATTCGCCCCTCTGAATGATTTAATGTCTTTCACGATATGCGTTTTTTTCATAAAATTCAACCAGAAAATGGGGCATTTTTCATGAAAGCGAATTTAATGTTCGGGTTTAGCCAAAAACGGCGGCTGGGGATCAACCCAGTCGCCGTCTATTGTGTACTGTTTTCAGTTAAAGGACCGCGAGCACCACGAAGTTCAGGATGAACCCGATGGTGACGATTGCGAGAATCGGATGAATCTCCTTCGCCTTGCCTTCGATCAGCTTGATCAGGCAGTAGAAGATGAACCCAGCCGCAATGCCGTATGAGATGTTATAGATGAGGCCCATGACGATCGATGCCATGAACGCGGGAACGGCTTCGGACAGATCGGACCAGTTGATTTCCTTGAAGCTGGAAACCATCATGACGCCGACCAGAATCAGGGCTGGGGCAACGGCCTGCGTCGGCACCACGGAAATCAGTGGGGCAAAGACCGCCGACAGCAGGAAGCAAAGCGCGGTGGTAACGGCCGTCAGCCCGGTGCGACCACCGGCGCCGATGCCAGCCGCACTTTCAACGTACGTGGTCGTGTTCGACGTGCCGAAGACCGCACCGATCGAGGTCGCAATGGAATCGGCGAACAGCGCCTTGTCCATCTTGGAAGAGAAGCCTGAGCCATGTTCCATTTCGTCAATATCCTTATCGGAGAAAATGCCGGAACGACGGCCAGTGCCAATAAAGGTGCCCAGCGTGTCGAAGGTATCCGAGAAACTGAAGGCAAAAATCGTCATGATGGTCATCAGGATCTGCTTACCATTGGTGAACAGGCTGCCCATCCCCTGGTGCGAGAACGCAGCGCCAAACGTAGTGCCCAGTGCGGCAAACGAGCTGCCCAGACTGTTCGCAGAGGAAACGCTCAAGTCGGTGACGCCCATCGGGATCCCCACCAGCGTGGTGACGATAATACCAATCAGCACGGCCCCAGGAACCTTTTTAACGACCAGAATGGTCATCAGGATCAGGCCGAACAGCGCGAGCAGCGCACCTGGAGAAGTGAAGTTGACCAGGGCCGGTACGATCCCGCCGCCGGTCACAACGCCAGTGACGCCTTTGACGGCTTTCGTTGCGCTGTAGGCGGCGTTGTTGACGGACAAGATGTTGGAGGAATCAGACGTGAACTGCAGGAAGCCGGCGTTCTTCAGCCCGATGTAGGCGACGAACACCCCGATGCCACCGCCAATGGCGTGCTGCATCACTTCCGGGATCGCCATGATGATCATCTTCCGGACCTTCGTCACGGTAATGGTGATGTTGATCAGCCCGCAGATGAAGACCAGAGCCAGCGCCTGTTGCCACTTGTACCCGAGAGCGAAGACAACGGTGTAAGTGAAGAAAGCGTTGAGCCCCATCCCTGGCGCCAAGGCGTAAGGGACATTGGCGAACAGCCCCATGACCAGCGTGCCCACCGCGCTGGCGATGATCGTCGCCAGAAACACCGCTTGGTAGGGCATCCCGGTTTGAGAAAGCACTTGCGGGTTAACGAAAAGAATATACGACATCGCAAAGAATGTCGTTAAACCCGCCATAATTTCAGTTGAAACACGTGTATTGTTCTGCTTTAGCTTAAAGAAGTTCTCCATTTTTCTCTCCTCGTTCGCTTTTATGGTTAGAGCATACCGCGTCTTCACCCAACTTTCAAGCAAAAAGGCAAACATTACGTAAGAGATTTAGTAAAATTGTTCACGTATTATTTGGATAATGCCTAATATCAACCGGTTTATAGCCAGCCAAATCGTCTTTTGGTATTTTCCGTTGCGACACCCTGCCTGAAAACGAGCGGAATCGGCCATTTTCGGCCGCAAAAAAACCGCGATTCCTCGCGGCCCTGCACAACTATTTAATAATGACCTCATCGACGGCTTCCCCGCTGGTCAAAAAGCTCACTAGGTTCGCCAGCGAAAAGTTGACCATGTTCTGCACTGCTGTTGCCGTGTGATACGCCACGTGCGGCGTCAGTAACACGTTGGGCAGTTGCGCCAGTGCCTCCCACTGCGGATCGGAAAACATGCCGGTCTGCTCGTACCGCAGCAACGCTGGGGATTCGTGCTCGTAGGTGTCGATCCCCGCACCGCCAAGATGGCCGGACTGCAGGTGTTTCAGCAGCGCCGTGGTGTCGACCAAGTTGCCGCGCGCCGTGTTGACCAAAATCGCGTCTGGTTTCATCGACTTTAGCGCGGCGTCATCGATCAGGTGGTAATTGGCCGGCACCCCTGGCACATGCAAATCGACCACATCGGACTCGGCCAGCAGCTGAGGGAGTTCGACATAGGTCGCCCGCGGTTCAGGATGTCCCGGATGCGGATCATACGCCAAAACGTTGGCGCCAAATCCGGAGAACAGCCGGATGGCAGCCTGGCCGATCCGTCCCGCCCCGACCACCCCGACCGTGCTTTGGCCCAACTCCCGCCCCAGAAAACTCGCCGCCTGGCCCCAATTGCCGGCGGCCAGCGGCCCACGTGTTTCGCCTAGGCGCCGCAACAGGTACAGCGTCATGGTGACAGAAAACTCCGCGATAGCACTCGGCGAATACGCTGGCACGTTGGCAATCCGGATCCCAGCCTGCTTCGCTGCGGCCAGGTCAAGGTTGTCCAAGCCCACGTTGCGAATTGTCAAAAAGTGGATGCCAAAGGCCGCCAGTTGCGCGAAAACGGCTGCCGAATACGGCGTTGTTTGCAGACAATTCACACCGTCAAAGCCCTGGGCCCAGCCGACCGTGGTTTCGTCGAGCGGCTCCGGATGAATGGTCAGCGTCTGGGCATGCGTTTTCTGCCAGGCTTCAAAGTAGGCGAGTTCATCCAGTTTGGCACCATACACAATGATTTTCACGAGGTCATCGCTCCTTTTGGTAATTTTTCTCAGTATACAGGGTAAGACCCGGATTTGGCTATTTTTGCTGGCCTCGCAAAGCTTAAAATTGTGTGAAAGCGGTTACTTCCCTATTAATATCTAAATTGGCTGTGCTACACTTAAGGTTCTAAAACTATCGGGAGGTTTTATACCTATGAAAATTGTCGTATTAGCCGGCGGCCGGAGCACCGAACGGAACGTTTCGATCTCCAGCGGCTACCGACTGACCAACGCGCTGCGTGACAAGGGTCACGAGGCCACGTTCATCGACCTGTTCCTCGGCTACGACCTGAAAGGCAAGCCGGCTTCATCTGTGTTCGAAGACGCCAACACATCCAAGGACCTGAACATCTCGGATGCGATCTTGACTGATGAAGACATCAATGCGCTCCGTCCCGGCGACGACACTGCGCTGTTTGGCCCCAACGTCCTCGACATCTGCAAAGCAGCCGACATCGTCTTCCTCGGCCTTCACGGCGGCGACGGTGAAAACGGCAAGGTCCAGGCCGTACTCGACCTGAACAACATCAAGTACACCGGCAGCGGCTCGACCGCGTCCGGCATCACCATGAACAAGGTCTACTCCAAGGAAATCATGCTGTACCACAGCATCAAGACCGCGGCGTTCGTCGAGATCACCCGCGACCAGGGGCCAACAGGCCACAAGCTGCCCTTTGCCTATCCGGTCGTCCTGAAGCCAACTTCAGGCGGCTCGTCGGTCGGCACCCACATCGTGCACAACGATGAGGAGCTGGAAAGCGGCCTCGTCGACGTGTTCCGGTTCGATAACTCAGCCATCGTTGAGGACTTCATCGAGGGTCGCGAGTTCTCGCTTGGCGTCGTCAATGGTCACGCGTTCCCGGCCATTGAGATCAAGGTGCACGATGGCTGGTACGACTTCGAGCACAAGTTCCAGCCTGGGCACACCGACTTCATCACCCCGCCGCACGACCTGGACCCCGCGGTCCACGACGAAATGAAGCGCGTGGCGATTCAAACCATGAAGGTCCTGGGCATGCAAAACTACGGCCGGGTCGACTTTTTCGCCAACGACTTTGGCGTTTGGGTCATTGAGGCCAACAACCTGCCGGGTATGACCCCGCTGTCCCTCCTGCCGCAAGAGGCAGAGGCAGAAGGCGTGGCCTACCCTGACTTGGTCGAAAGCATCGTCAAGGGCAAGCTGAAGATCTACGAAGACGGGATGAATAACTAAGGCTGTGGAGCCGGGCGCATTTAGCGGGCTAGGCTAGCCACTCCCGCGTTGCTCGGCGGAGCGCAACTAAAAGGCTGCGAAGTGAGGCGTACTAAGCCCGATGGGTAGCCTAGCAAGAGGCGTTACCGGCGTTTTTTGCCGGTGAGGCCTCTTGCGTAGCTAACCACTCGGGCGTCGCCTCGCTGAGCGCAACTAAAGTCTGTGAAGCCATCTTACGTCATATCCACTGCCTTGTTGTCAGAACTCAGCAGCCATGATAAACTATGGTCATCGAGGATCTTTTTCCATCTTTAACACGAATGCCGCCCCCTTTTGCGCAAGGAAGCGGCATTTTTTCACTACGACGTATGCGGCCATAGCGCGTGGGCTGGATGGCAGCTAGCTTCTATTCATTCGTCATCGTCCAGCCAGCGATCGATGAGTCCTCCGACTATGTCGACCAGGAGCGGCATAATGAATAGCTCGAGGATCTTGTCCATCTTTACACCCCCTCTCGGAGGCTAGTTGCCTATTGTAAAATTACGTAGTCTGCCTTAACAGCCCTAAAAGTGAGTACCATTTGACACAACCGCCAAAACTTGAGATACTACTTCCGGTGCCAAACCACGATCCGGGTACTCGGTCGGCGCGAGAGCGTTCAGAAGGCTGACGCACCGGATCACTGAGACCACGATGAGAATCGTGGCCTTTTTTGTCTAATCAGATAAAATAAGTCGCTCAAACGCCCTTTTTGATTAGAATTTAGTCCATCTCTCTCATACTCTCTTATCCTGCTTTCATTATCGACGTAATCGTCGCTCAAGTGGTCTATACTTTTCCTCGGACTTTTTTCACAAAGGAGAGGGAAAAATGAAGAAGAGTATGCGTTTATTGTTGGCACTGTTGACCGGGGTCCTGTTGGTTGTTGGCCTCAGCGGCTGCAAGAGCAATGACTTGAGCCTCGGCCTGACCAAGACCACCGTCAGCTCGGATGATTCCGGTAACGCCACGGCTAAGGGCACGGTCAAAGGCGATGGCGTCCTGTATATCAATGGCCAAAAGGCGACCAGCCAGCCGAAAAACGGCAAGTTCAGCACTGACTTTATGGTGAACAAAGCCTACCAGGACAACAAAGTCACGGTGAAGTACGAAGACAGCAAGGCCAAAAAGTCAGTTTCCAAGAAGCTGACGGTTAAGGCTAACGCGCATGCCAAGAAGATCCACGAAAAGGAACAAAAGCACACCGACGAGGTCAACAACACTTGGAAGCAACTGAAGGACAGCGACAGCAGCTCTTCCGCCAAGTAACCAAGTCTTTTCACAAACCAGTGACCCAAAAAGGTCCCCCTCACGCGTCATGTGAGGGGGACCTTTTTGCGATGTCGCTAAGTTAGAATTTCTGCCAAATGTCCGCCAGCACATTGGTTTGCTCGCGGTCCGGGCCCACTGAGAACGTCAGCAGGTCGACGTTGGTCAGCTCAACGATGCGCTTCACGTAATTGCGGGCGTTTTCGGGCAGGTCAGCCAGCGTCTTGGCGCCGGTAATGTCCTCCGTCCAGCCAGGCAGCTCCTCGTAAATCGGCTTGCAGGCCGCCAGCTCCTTCAATGAAGCCGGGTAGCGGGTGATGGCCTCGCCGTTCAGATCGTAGGCCGTGCAGATCTTGACCGTCTTGAGGCCAGTGAGGACATCGATCGAGTTCAGCGCGAGGTCCGTGACCCCGGCAACGCGGCGCGCGTGGTTGACCACCACGGCGTCGAACCAGCCGATGCGCCGCGGCCGGCCGGTGACGGTGCCGTACTCGTGGCCGGCCTCGCGGATGAAGCTGCCGTCGTCGTCAAACAGTTCACTGGGAAACGGGCCGTCGCCGACACGTGATGTGTAAGCCTTCGCGACCCCAACCACGCGATCGATCTTGGACGCACCGACGCCGGAGCCGGTGGTGACGCCGCCGGCCGGGTTCGAGGAGGTCACGAATGGGTAAGTACCCTGATCGACGTCGAGCATCGTGCCCTGAGCACCTTCAAACAGCACGTTTTCACCGTTGTCGATGGCATCGTTCAGCACGACTGACGTGTCGGTCACATACTGTTTGATTTGCTGGCCGTAGCCGTAATATTCCTCGAAAATATCGTCGAAGCTCATTGGCTCGGCGTCGTAAATCTTGGTGAACAGCAGGTTCTTTTCCTTGAGGTTAGCACGCAGTTTTTCCTCAAAGGTCTCGCGGTCAAGCAAATCCGCGATGCGAATGCCGACGCGCGCAGCCTTGTCCATGTATGCCGGGCCGATGCCGCGGTTGGTGGTGCCGATCTTATCCGCACCCTTGGCCGCTTCCTGCAGCTTGTCCAGCGCGAGGTGGTACGGCAGGATGACCTGTGCGCGGTCGGAAATGCGCAGGTTATCACCGGCGACGCCTTGCTGGCGCAGGTGAGCAAGCTCCTCGACCAGGCTCTTCGGGTTGACGACGACTCCGTTGCCGATCACGGACAGCTGGTGCGAATGCAGAATGCCGCTGGGGATCAGCCGCAGCTTGTACACCTGTCCGCCCTGGTGAATCGTGTGGCCGGCGTTGTCCCCACCTTGATACCGGCTGATGATCTTCGCGCCTTGGCTGAGAAAATCGGTGATTTTCCCCTTGCCTTCGTCGCCCCACTGCGTGCCAACAACTACGACTGTTCCCATGACTTCTCGCTCCTTCGTTTCAATTGGTAAATGCCACTCATTGCCATCCAGTATGATAACAACAACCCGAGCAGCTTTCAAGCCTAAATCCGAATGTTAATTTTTAAAGTTTAAACAGAACACAAAAAATCCGAACATTTTATGTCCGGATTTTTCAATATTCAAAAATAACCGAATTACTGTTCGTGATGCAGGCGTGCCTCTTGCAGGTATGCGTAGATGTGGCCGAACGCGATCTCCTGCACGTCGTCAAACGTCACCAGCGCCGGCTCGTCAGCACTTGGCACCTGCATCTCAAAGCTGGCCGGCCCCACCGCGTCAGGCACGCCCATCAGGTGGTCGTCGTCGTCCTTAGTCCGCACGCGCACCACCCGCTCGAAGGCCGCGGCCTCCTGGATCAGGCTCTGAAAAATGTCCGAGGAACTGTCAAACTCGCGGTCCGCGTTGAGTACCGGCTGTTTCTCTAGGTGATTAGCCGTCATCCAGTCGCTGTATGCCTGAACAGTTTGCAGGTAGTCCGACGCCAGTGTGACACTTTGCAGGCTGGTGAGCCGCAGCGCCACGTACCCGCCAAATTGGCCCGCCATGTCCTTGAGCCGCAGCACGACCACGTGATCATTGATGGCCTTGACCGTGCCGACGTAAAACTGGTCATCCCCGCCCTTCGGCATGGCTGCCAGCAAAGTGCCATCACCCTGTGCAGTGGTGAACACGTCCTTGAGCTGGCCGTCATTTTGCACGATCTTCGTCACCACATGGTGCAGATCATTGCGCTTTTGGACCAAGGCACTTTCCAGGTGCAGCTCAAGGCCCTGAAACTCAATAACCAACACGTCGGCAAAATCGACCTGCATGTAACGCACATCCGTGTAGTTGAACTTGTTAAACACGGACAGGGTCATGCGCCCCTCGGCAACGGCAGTCACCTGGCCTTCCAGGTAGGCGTCGTCATCGGCCAAGATCACCAGGATCACGTCACCGGTACTTTTGGCCTGCGTTGCCAGCTGGTGGATCAGACTTTTACGCGGATCAAAATGCAGCTCGGGACTCGGCTGGGCCATTGTAAGAAAATGCTTCTCCGCCGCGACACGCATCCGAAACGACATGTCCACCAGGTCATCCCCAGCGAACTCGACCTGATCGATTGCCGTGAATGCAATCAACACGGCCCCGTCGGCGATACCCGCATCGTTGTAAGTCGCCAGCAGCACCCGCTGTTTGCCGAGGGACTGGACATAGCCGGTGTAAAAATCATCGGTGTCTCGCTGATAAACATTGATCAGCAGCTGCTCGTTCAGGGCAGTCATGAGACTCATTAGAATTGCATCCATGGGGAGACCTCCTTTCTGAGGCTGCGAAGCACTGGCGAATTTAGCGGGATGGGTAGCCTAGCTCAGTGCATTGAAGCCGCACTTTGGCTTCGAGGCGCTGAGCGTAGCTAGCCACTCCCGCGTTGCCAGTGCTGAGCGCGACTGAGCGTGGTTCCTAGTCCTGCTCAGCGAGGCAACGCCCGGAATCTTCGCAGCCCTTTATTCTGTCATCGGTGCCAGCGAACTGAACTTGTTGTACGACTTCACGAATAGCAGCTTCACCGTGCCGCGCGCGCCGGAACGGTTCTTTTCGATGATGACTTCAATCGGGCCAACGTCTGGTTCGCCGTCGTCACCCTGGCCATTGTCACTGTTATCCGAATCATCATCGTCGCCGCCTTCACCGTCGCGGTAGTAATCCTCACGGTACAAGAACGCGACGATGTCGGCATCCTGCTCGATCGACCCGGATTCACGAATATCTGACAGCACCGGCCGCTTGTCCTGACGCTGTTCAACGCCACGCGACAGCTGCGACAGCGCGATGACCGGGCAGTGCAACTCCTTGGCGAGCTTTTTCAGCTGCCGGGAAATCGCGGAAACTTCCTGTTGGCGGTTTTCACCGGTCCCTTCGATCAGCTGCAGGTAATCGATCACGACCAGGCCCAGCGGGTGCTGCCCCTTCTCCTCGGTGCCGTCCTTGTGCTTGATGACCTCGTTTTCCTTTTCCTTCTGAAGCTTGAGGCACTCGGAGCGAATCTGCGCCACGCGCATCCCCGGGGTGTCATCAATGTACAGCGAGGCTTCGCTCAGGCTGCCCATCGCGACAACCAGACTGTGCCACTCGTCAGGCGACAGCTGTCCTGTCCGCAGGTGCTGAGAATTGATGTTGCCTTCCGCGCACAACATCCGGTTGACCAGCGACTCCGCCCCCATTTCGAGGGAAAACATGGCCACCGTTTTCGGCGTCTTAGTACCGACATTCTGGGCGATGTTCAGCGCGAATGCCGTTTTCCCGACGGCCGGGCGCGCTGCGATAATGATCAGCTCATCGTCGTGGAGGCCAGTCGTGATCTCGTCCAGCGCCTTGAACCCAGTGGGCAACCCGGTGATGGTCTGATCGCCTTGCGCCAGCTTGTCGATCTCATCCATGGCATTATTCAGCACGTCTTTGATCGGGCGAAAGCCCCCTTGCTGGTTGCCGTCGTTGACCTTCATGATGGCGGTCTCGGCGTCTTCCATCAAAGTTGGCACATCTTTTGGCTCGTCGTAGCTCTGCTGAATAATTTTCTCAGCCGCATCGATCAACCGCCGCAGCTGTGCTTTTTCCGCGACAATTTTGGCGTAGAAAACCTCATGCGAAGAAGTTGGCACCGCATCAGCCAGCTCAGTCAGGTAAGGAATCCCGCCCACATCGTCCAGCTGGTTGCGCGCGTCCAGGTAATTCTTGACGGTGACCAGATCAATGGCCTCGTCATCCAGCGACAAGGCCGACATGGCACTGAACACCAGCTGGTTGGCGCGCTTGTAAAAGTCTTCTGGCACGATGTACTCTTCAGCCGACGCCAAGACGCTCGGCGACAGAAAAATCCCGCCGAGAACAGCTGCTTCAGCTTCAGTATCTTGCGGCGGCATGCGCCGGATCGGGTTATCCATGCTCGAAGGCTCCTTTTCTTTCATCCTAAGTTATCTTATATAGTTTAGTTTACGCCGAGGGGTTTCGCAACAGAACCCGCAGCGGGAACCAGCGGCTTGGTCATTGGCCCAGGTTAGGCTTCAAGGCTTAGCCGATGAGGCCTGCGCGAAGGCCGCGACCAGAAAAAAGCCGCCCGACCATAGCCAGACGACTGAAGAATTCATCTCAAATCTTAAGGTGACCACCACAATCAGCGGTGGGAGACCCAAGGCGTCATATCAGTGCATAGCGCCTTTCGTGTTTCATTTTAGGCCAGCGCACGACTACTTCTGCGCGGTGATGTGGACACGGATCTTGGCGTCAACGCCTGGGTACAGGTGCACCGTGACATTGCGGTAGCCAAGCGCCTTGATGGGCTCTGGCAGGTCCATCTTGCGCTTGTCGACTGTGATCTGGTACTGCTTCTCCAAGGCCTGGGCAATCTGCTTGCTCGGGATCGAGCCGAACAGGCGGGAATCCTCGCCAGCCTTGCTTTGAATCTGGACAATCGTCTTGTCGTCTTCGAGCTTGGTCTTCACGGCCTCGGCCTCGGCGCGCTGTTCGGCCGCCTTTTTCTCTTCAAGCTTCTGCTGGCCGCGCAGCGCACTCATGGCTTGCGGGGTCGCCGGCTTGGCCTTGCCGTTTTTGATCAGGAAGTTCTGGGCGTAGCCATCCGGGACCTCTTTGACCTCGCCACGGTTGCCTTTGCCTCGTACGTCTTGCGTAAAAATCACTTTCATGTGATGGCCTCCCTAATTTTCTTCTTTTTCCGTCTTGATGGCGTCCTTCAGCATCGCCGTCGCCTGCACGATGGTTTTGCCTTGAAGCTGGGTCGCCGCGTTATTGAGGTGACCGCCGCCGCCAAGCTTTTCCATAATCAGCTGCACGTTGATGTTGCCAAGGCTGCGCGCAGAGATCCCAACTGTTGAATCAGACCGCCGCGTGATGACAAAGCTGGCCTCGATGCCGTTGAGCGACAAACAGGTGTCGGCCGCCTGGGCCGCGATGACCGGATCGTACGCTTTGGTCTCCTCACCCGTACATAATGCCATAGTTGGCGCAATCATTTCAATCGTGTCAATGAGGTGATTCTTCTGAATGTACGAGTCGACGTTTTCCTTCAAAAAGGCTTGCGTCATCTGGGGATCGGCGCCCATGCTGCGCAGGTACGAGGCGGCGTCGAACGTCCGCGTGCCAGTGCGCATCGCAAAGTTGTGGGTGTCGACCGTGATCCCAGCCAGCATCGCCGTCGCCTCAAGTTTGGACAGCGTCGCCACGCCCTTCGGCTGGTACTCGAACATTTCGGTGATCAGCTCGCAAGTCGAGCTGGCGTAGGGTTCAATGTAAACCAGCATCGGGTCTTCGGGGAACTCCTCGCCGCGGCGATGGTGGTCAATGATGACCGTCCGAGTCGCCAGGCGGTCAAACAGCGCTGGTGCCGCCGTGATCGACCGCTTCGAGTGGTCGACCAGGATCAGCAGCGACTTGTCGGTGGCCTCAGTGAGCGCCGCTTCCGGCGTCACAATGGCGTTGCCGATGTCAGGATCCTTACCCACTGCGCCCATCAGGCGTTCGACGTCAGAGTGCAGGTGCTCAGGGTTAATCACCACGTAGCACTCCTTGCCGTTCATCTGGGCGATGCGGCGAATCCCCAAGCTGGCGCCGATGGCATCCATGTCAGGCCGGTCGTGACCGACAACAAAGATCTTGTCGGTTTGCTTAAACAGTTCCTGCAAGGCCTGCGAAATCATGCGGGCCCGCACCCGGGTGCGCTTTTCCATCGGGTTGGTCTTGCCGCCGTAAAAACGGGCCTGCCCATTTTTCGCGCGGACGACGACCTGATCCCCGCCGCGGCCAAGCGCCAGGTCCAAGTTGGACTGCGACGTCACGGCTAGCTGGGACAAATCGGAATCCCCGTACGCGATCCCGACCGACAGCGTCAGCGGGTAGTTCTGCTTGGACGTTTCGGTGCGGATCGTGTCCAAAATCTTGAACTTATCCGCCTCGACGGCCTCCAGCGACCGCATGTAGGCAATCATCAAGAAGCGGTCATTGGCGACTCGCTTGACGAACATCCCGAACTTGTTGGCCCAGTCGCTCATTTGGTTGGTGACGTAGGAATTCAGGTTCGTAGTTGCCTGGTCGTCCATGGTTTGGGTGACTTCATCGTAGTTATCCAGGAACACCTGGCCGATGGCGAGGCGCTCGCCTTTGGCCTTTTCCTCAATTTGCGCGTAATGTGTGATGTCCATCAGGTAGGCAACCCCGATCGGCTTTTGCACCGTCAGTTGGAAGTCGTGACCGCCCCAGTGCACCTCAGACAGCTCGGTATCTTCCTGGTGTGCCGTGATGACATCGGCCAGCTCGGCATCGATGTCCTTCAGCGGCCGGCCCAGAATGTCCTCATCCTTGAAGTACTGAAGCAGGTAAGGGTTGGCCCATTCAACGTTCATCTTCTTGTCGAAGATCAAAATCCCGACCGGCATCTTGATCAAGGCTTCCTGCTCACCGCGCTTGATACGGTACGACAGATCGGAGATGTACTTATTGGTCGACTCGGTGATCCGTTCCAGGGTGAAGAACGTGGCCACGACCAGCCCGACTAAGAAAAGCAGCAACAGCAGCCCCAGCCAAGGCTTAATGAACAGCGCAATGACGACATCGATGGCGGCCAGGACCGTCATCACCAGCCCTAAGTTACGCAGCCGGGAGTCTTCAAGAAACGCCGGCAGGGTGATCTTTTCAAATAGTTTTTTCATTTTCCTCGCTAACTCGCTTTCGCAGTCATGCTAATCGCTTTAATGTGCTTTTATAGTTTAACATATTATTAAGGAAAGGCTGCGAGGGTAAGCGCACTTAGGCGGATGGCTAGCCTAGGCTGCAGCTTTGCCTGCGCAGCAGGTGAAGCTGTGGCCGTAGCTAGACACGCCGCCGTTGCTTACCCGAGCGCAACTACGAAAGGCTGCGAAGCCGAGCCCACCTAGTCCGATGGCTAGCCTAGCTCAAGGCATTGGCGCCGCTTTTTGGCGCTGAGGTCTTGAGCGTAGCTAGACACTCGGACGTTGCCCCACCGAGCGCGACTACAAAGGCTGCGAAGCCGAGCCCACTTAGGCGACTGGGTAGCCCAGGCGCCGCCACGAAAAAAGGCCGACCCATCAGCCGCCCCTCAATCACTTGACCTCTTGATAGCCGTCTTGCTTCAGCGTGTGCGTCACGTTGTCTAGGCTGATGTGGTCGGTCTTCCCCGCCAGCGCTTGACCATCGACCTTGGCAAGCTTGCCAAAATCGACCTTCGCCGTGTCGACGGTAACGACCTCGTGGACCATTTTGCCGCTCCGGGCCACGGTCGCCTTCACCCCGTGCAGCTTGGCGTGGGCCTGGGCGTCTGCTTGCATCACGTGCCAGCCACGGTCCAGCGTCTTCGCATCGCTTTTGCCCATGACCTTGGCCATATCGATGTCCAGCGTCGTGACCTGCTTATCCACGTGGTCAGAGCGGCCCTTGGTGTAAAACGCCAGTGTGGTTTTCTCCCCGCCGCCGCTGTGCGCAAACACCGTTTTGTGCACCGCCTGACTGCAGCCGGCAAGCAGCACAACTAACCCGAAGGCACTCAGCCAAGCGACCAGCTCCCGCCGCCATTTTTGGGTAGAAGCCAGCCTAGCGCGTCGTTTCTTCATAAAGGTACCCCGCCTCGCGCAGGGAAGCCTTGATCGCCGTCAGTTGAGCGGGCGTATCGTAGGCAATCGTGTGCATATGGATGCCGTCAGTCAGCTCCGAGAGCATTTTGCCCTTATTCTTCCGCATCCGGCCGAGAAATAAGTTGATTTCGGCGTGCGTCCGTATCTGCAGCTCACCGCGCAGCTGACCGTACAGCGGATGGTCGACAATGACGTCAAGCGCGGCGCCGCCGTTATCCACAATGCGCGTCAGCTCATCGCCCGCCTGATCCGGCGTGTGGCGGCAAACAATGATGGCCTGGTGCGGTGAATCCTCGACGTACATGTACCCGCGCGGCGTGGCCACCAGCTCCTCGCCCCGGGCCCGCATCAGCGCAATGTCACCGACAATTGTCTGCCGCGACACCCCAAAGCTGTCCGCAAAAGTGGTCGCGGTGATCGGTTTCTTCGCTGTACTCAGCTGCATCTGAATCTGCGCCTGCCGTTCTGCACTATTCATAAAGGTCAACTCCTCTGGCTTTAACTTTAACCCAAAGTGCGACAAGACAATAGTCTTAACACACACTTAACCACCCTCAAGCCTAGCACCATGCTATCGTAAGTGTGAAGCAAGAACTGGAGAGGGAGCGGAAAAATGTTCAAAAAACTGTTAATTGCGCTGTCCGCTCTGGTGGTGTTGGTCGGCGCCGGCTTCACTGTCGCACTGTGGCCGGATCACGTGGCGCGCACCACGACCCTGGAGACCCTCAACGCCAAGGGCTGTGACCTGACCCGGTACGCCGACCCTGAAACGGCGCAGGCGCTGCAGTCGGACAACTACCGCGTGGTGCTGGAGTCCGACGACCAGGGGTGGGCCGGCACTGCCGCCTACGCCATGCGGATCAATGGCGTCTCCTGCTGGGTCGAGCTCAGCCGCACCGGTAAGTTTTTCCCCAGAGAGAAGCTGGTGCGGATCAGCACGTATCAGCCCGATGGCACAAATTGACGAATCCAAGCCGCAGCTGGGCCCTTAAATGCTAAACTGAATGCGACCACTAACGGGAGGACTCAGTCATGACAGAAACGAAGGGGCATTTAATTGAACTTGAAGGCACGATCAACCTGCGCGACATGGGCGGCTATCACACCAAGGACGGCCGCACCATCCGTCGCCACCGGCTGTACCGCTCCGGTCTGATCACCTTTATGCCGGAAAAAGTCCAGCAGCACATGCTTGAAGTCGGCCTCAACCAGGACATCGACCTGCGCCAGGCTGACAACTCGGACAACGCGCCGGACGTCAAACTGCCTGGCGTGACCTACTACGACCTGTCGCTGTACCCGTTTGCCGATCATCCCCACTTCCAGGAGGAATTCCGCGGCGCTGATAAGGCCAGAAAGTTCGAGCTGGCGCGCATCTCTTACCTGTACATGGCCACCGACCCGCGCACGGCGAAAATGCTGCGACGCGTGATTCAGCTGATTGTCGCAAACGAAACCGGCGCCACGCTGTTTCACTGCTTTGCCGGCAAGGACCGCACCGGGGTCGTCGCCATGCTGATCGAAGGCCTGCTGGGTGTGCCGGAAAAAGTGGCCCACCAGGATTACATCCTCACTAACGACATCCTGATGGACCGTTTCAAGGACGAACAATCTGCCGCCGACTTGCCCATGGCAGACGCGATGGTGACTGGCATGAACATCCAGCCCGCTGATGACAGCTACTTTGAAACCGTGCAGAAAGTCGTCAAAAAATACGGCGGCTGAGAAGAGTACGCCAAGCGCCACTTGGCCCTTGCGCCCAGCGACATTGCTGATTTGCGGCGGTTATACCTAGAGTAAATGAGCAAGCAGCCTGGATACGGCTGCTTTTTTGCTGCCACAAAAAAATCGGCCTTCACCTGGCCGATCTCCTCATTGTTATTGCTCTTTAAACCCGGCCGCCTTCAGCGTGTTGACCGAATCCTTCAAACTGACCGTGTTCTTGGTGCCTTTACCCAAGCCCTGCGCGTCCTTGAGCTTTTGCATGTCGACTTTGGTGTAGTCGATCGTGACGTTTTCCGTGACGGTGTTGCCTTTACGCGTCACTTTTGTCGTCACGCCTTTCAGCCCTTTATAACTGCTGACTGACTTTTTCAAAGAATTATAGGCGGCGTCCAAGTCTTTCTTCTTCTTGGAGTTGAGCAGCTTGGTCAAATCGTTTTCGCTGGTCAGACTTTGCTGCTGGACCTTATCCGAATTGCGCTTGGTGTAGTAAACCATCGTCGTTTTGGCGCCGGCCACCTGATTGTTGACCAGCGTCGTCTTGTGTTCAAACAGCGTGCAGCCGGCCAGGATCGTGATGCTAAAAACCGCCACTGCCGCAACGAGTGCCTTGAGGATTTTCTTCATGAATGTGCTCCTTTAATGAACCAGATTGCGCGGTGGATTCGTGCCCGCGAATTACGTTTTATCATAATGTTTTAATCTGGCGAACGCAACCGGCACCGCCTCAACCACGGAGGAAAAATAGATGGAAGCGCTTCACTTTTGCTTTTTATTGTGAAATAATGAACAGTGTGCCAAAAGAAAACTCAAGGGAGTGTGTAAATCTTGAAGATCAAAGCAGCTGTGGTTGAAAAGCAAAACGCCGATTTCGAAATCAAGGATGACGTTGAACTAGCAGAAATGGGCCCGGACGACATCCAAGTCCACATGGTCGCCAGCGGCATCTGTCACTCGGATGAAGCCTTACGCATTGGCGACGCCGTCATCGACTACCCAATCGTCCTCGGCCACGAAGGCTCCGGCATCGTTGAGAAGGTCGGCCCGGAAGTCACCCAGTTCCAGCCAGGCGATCACGTGGTCCTCAGCTTCTACGCCTGTGGCAACTGCAAGTCCTGCCTGAAGGGCATTCCGACCCAGTGCGAAAATTACGCGCAAAACAACCTGTCGGGCGTGCGGCCTGACGGCTCCAGCCACTTCACCGAAAATGGGCACCATGTTGCCGACATGTTCGACCAATCCTCGTTCACCACGACCACGGTGGTCCGCGAGCGCAACGCGGTTAAGGTGCCTAAGGACATGGACCTGCGCACCCTCGGTCCTTTAGGCTGCGGCTACGTGACGGGCTCCGGCACGGTGCTGAACACGCTCAAACCGAAACCTGGCGACACCATTGCCGTCTTCGGCACCGGTGCGGTGGGGCTGGCTGCCATGATGGCTGGCCGCATCTCCGGCTGCACCAAGGTCATCGGCATCGACATCGTGGACTCACGCCTGGACCTCGCCAAGGAACTCGGCGCCACTGACGTCATTAACTCCAAGGACGTTGACGTGGTCAAGGCCGTGCAGGACCTGACCGGCGGCCGCGGCGTTGACTGGGCCGTGGACACGACCGGCGTCACTAGCGTGATGGAAAACTCCATCAAAGTCTTGGCGCAAGGCGGCACCACGGCAACGATCGCCGTCACCGCCCACCACATTGATGTCGATACCTGGAATGACCTGTGCGTGGACGACAAGAAGATCGTCGGCGTCAACATGGGCGACTCGATTCCGCAAATCGACATTCCGCGCCTGATCGACTTCTACAAGATGGGCATGTTCGACTTCCCGAAGACCGAGAAGTTCTACAAGTTTGACCAAATCAACGAAGCCAACGCCGATTCCCGCTCCGGCAAGACCATCAAGCCAATTCTGGTCATTGATGAAGACTACAAGCCTGGCGAATAACCGATTCTACAGCAAAGGCCAGCCCCGCATTTTCGCGGGACTGGCCTTTTTCTGTCTGCTTCACGGTTAAGCTTCGACCGGAACGGGTTGGTTAACGATTGCCAGCTCGCTCTCCGGATCGAAGAAGTGGGCCTTGTTCAGGTCAAATCCCATCTGGACGACCTCGCCGGGGTTGTGGAAGTCCCGCGCGTTCACGTTAGCCACGTACTCCTTGCCATCCAGCTCCATGTACAACTGCTCCGTGGCGCCCAGCAGCTCGGACACAACCACCTCGGAGTCGACGACCGCATCGGTCCAGGTTTCTAGGAACGCCTCCTCGGAATGGATGTCTTCCGGCCGAATGCCTAAAATGAGTTGCTTGCCGCTGTAGCCCTGCTGATCCAGCGTTCGTGCCCGCGCCCCTGGCAGCGTCATCGTTAGGCGCTGACCGTCAGTGATTGTGCCGTTCTGGTAGGTCACAGGGAAGAAGTTCATCGCCGGACTGCCCATAAAACCGGCCACAAACAAATTACGCGGCTGCTGGTACACCTCCTCCGGCGTGCCCACCTGCTGGATCTGGCCGACCGACATCACGACGACCCGGTCCGCCATCGTCATCGCCTCGGTTTGGTCATGTGTGACGTAAATCGTGGTGGTGTTCAGCCGGCGGTGCAGCTTGGCGATTTCGGCGCGCATGGACACGCGCAGCTTGGCATCCAGGTTCGACAGCGGTTCGTCCATCAGGAAAATCGGCGCGTCGCGAACGATGGCTCGGCCCAGCGCGACCCGCTGCCGCTGGCCCCCCGACAAGTCCGCCGGCCGGCGCTGCAGGAACTCGGTCAACCCGAGGATCTGCGCGGCGTTTTCGACCCGCTTTTGAATGTCGGCCTTTTCGTAGTGGCGCAGCTTCAGCCCGAAGGCCATGTTGTCGAACACGGTCATGTGCGGGTACAAGGCGTAGTTCTGAAACACCATCGCAATGTCGCGGTCTTTGGGTGCCACATCGTTCATCACCTGATGATCGATTTCGAGCGTGCCTTCCGTGATGTCCTCCAGGCCCGCGATCATGCGCAGTGTTGTCGACTTGCCGCACCCGGAAGGGCCCACAAAGACGATGAATTCGTGCTCCTTGATGTGCAGGTCAAAGTCCTTGACTGAAAAATCTTCACCCTTGTCATATTTTTTGTACAGATGATTTAAATCCATTTCAACCATCAGTGATCCCTCGCTTTCCAGGTGTTTGCGGCCGTCTTAATCAATGGCTTGCTGCGGGGCAGACCGGCGCGCCGCCTTGGCGACAAACAGCCGCTCGATCGTCGCCAGGTCAGCATCCCCGGTGGCGGGGAAAACGACATCGGCCTCGTGTAAGGTGACCGCCGAGCCGATGCCCACCGAGAACATTCCCGCGGCGTTGATCCCGGCGATTCCGGCCGCGGCGTCTTCAAAGCCGACCGTGGTCGCGCAGGGGCTTTTGATCATGGCCGCCGCGGCTTCGAAAATATCCGGGGCCGGCTTGCCTCGCGCAACCGCGCCGGGGTCCACCACGTTGGCCAACAGATTGCTAAGCCCAAGCCGCGCGATGATGACGGGCGCGTTGTACGACGCCGAGGCCACGGCGAGCGGATAGCCTTTGTTCGCCAGGTCGTTCAAAAGTCCCGCCATCCCTGGCAAAATGTCCGCCTGGGTCATGTGCGCGATCAGCGCCTGGTAACGCTGGTTCTTGGCCGTTGCGATGGCCGCCAGCTCGGCAGCGCTGCGGCGGCCTTCCTGATGCCCGAACCGCACGATTGCGGCCAGCGAGTCCTGGCGACTTTGCCCTTTTAACAATTCGTTCACGGCCGGGCTGATCTCAATGTTCAGCTTGGCCTTGGCGGTTTCCTTCCAGGCCTGGTAGTGGTACTTGGCCGTGTCCGTAATGACGCCGTCGAGGTCAAACACAAAGCCGGTGATCCTCATGATCCGCCTCCTTTCACTTCGCTTGGCCGCCGGTGCTGGCCCGCTCGATCACTTCATAGGGTGAAAATATCTGCCGCTGCGCCGTCGGCATGTCGCGCTGCAGCAGCTTGTTGACTAGCTCCGCGGCGTTGTAGCCCATAATGTCCATGTGCTGCTCCACTGTCGTCAGGGCCGGATCCACAAACTCGGCTAGGGCGGTGTTGTCAAACCCCGCCAGTGCCACATCGGCGGGCACGCGCAGCTGGCGCGCCTTGAGCACGTTCAGTGCCCCCAGCGCCATGGCGTCGCTTGCGCAGACAATGCCGTCAATCGCTGGGTCGGCCGTCAGCGCGGCGGCCACCTGCTCTCCCGCCAGTTTCATGTCGTAGTCGGCGTAAAGGATCCGGCGCGTATCTGCCGTCATGCCGGCGCCCGCCAGCGCTGCTTTAAACCCGGCCTCGCGCACGACCGAGACCTGCGCATTCTGCCTGCCGTTGACCATCAGCAAATGCCGGCGGCCGCGGTTCAGCAGCAACTGGGTCACGGCCTTTTCCGCGGCGGTGTTATCGATCGACACAGCGCCGGTGCGCGGCCCTGGGATCGCCAGGTCGATGGTCACCACCGGCAGGGCGGCTTCGGCGATCTGCGCAACGTACGGGTCGTCGACGTGCAGGCCCTGCACGACGGCGCCATTAATGTTGCGTTCCTCACAGAACTGCGCAAAGGTTTTCGCGCGCTGCTGCTGAGTCGTGGTGGGATACAGCACAAACTGCATTTCGTGGGTCTCGGCGTAGTGGTACACGCCCATGATTGTCTGCATCGACACCCCGTCGTACCGCGAGCCGACCAGATCGTTCATGATGAAGGCGATGGTCTTCAAGGACTTGGACGACAGCGTCCGGGCCGCGACGTTCGGCGTGTAGCCTAGTTCCTTGGCCACCTTCAAGACGCGCTTTTTGGTCGCGCGGCTGATGTCCGTGTAACCGTTGAACACCCGCGACACCGTGCCGACCGACACACCGGCGGCCTTGGCCACGTCGTAAATTTTTGCTACCACTTTAATCACCGCCCCTGGTTAAAAACGCCGACCGCTTATTTTTCATTGTCCATCCGAATGCCTTGCAGGAAGTAGCGGTTGAAAATGATGTACAGCACAATGATCGGCAGGATCGAGATCACACTGGCCGCCATCGAATGATCCCACCGCACCCCTGCCTGCTGGTTGGTGAACGACTGCAGCCCCAGCGTCAGGGTGTACTTGGACGGGGTCGTGATGTACAGCATCGGCTGCATGAAGTTGTTCCAAAAACCCATGAAGGTGAAGATTGCCTGCGTTGCGATCGACGGCCGGGCCAGCGGGAAGACGATTCGGAAGAACGTCTGCACCCGGCCGAGCCCATCAATCGCCGCGGCCTCCTCGATGTCGTTCGGGAACGACAGGAAGAACTGCCGCATCATGAAGATGTTCCCAATGTTGATCGCGGACGGCAGGATCAGGGACTGGTACGTATCGAGCATCCCCAGGTTCATCAAGATCAGGTAATTGGGGATCAGCAGCACCTGCGCCGGTACCATCATCAAAGACAGCAAGGCGTAATAGATCTTCTGCCGCCCCGGAAAATGCAGCCGGGCCAGCGCGTAGCCCGCCATGGTATTGAAGAAAATGTTGACGACCGTCCCCACGGTGGACACGATGACCGAGTTCAGGAACCAGCGTGGGAACAGCGCCGAGGTGCTCATCATGTACTTGTAGTTGTCCAGCGTGAATTCCTTGGGGATCAGGCTCATGTTGCCGCTGACGATCACCCGGAGGGGTTCAAACGAGGCCGCAATCGCCCAGACAAACGGGTACAACGTCAGCAGTGCGTAGGCCGTCAGGACCACGTACAGGATGATCCGGCCGGTGTGGTGCTTTTTCATCTCGTCACCCCCCTACATGTCTTTCAGGCCGCTGCCGCCGTTCAGCTTTTCCGCCAAGCGGGAGACAATATAAATGACCGCGGCCAGGAAAATCGCCAGCGCGCACGCATAGCCCATGGTGTTCATCTGCCCAAACGCGTACTGGTATACCATCAGGGCCACCGTCAGCGTTGAGTTGTCCGGACCGCCCGAGCCGTTGGAGAAGATGTACGCCTGGTCAAACATCTGGAAGGTCCCGATAATCCCCATCAGCAGCACGTAGGTCGTGATCGGCCGCAGGTACGGGATCGTAATGTAGCGCAACTTATCCCACGCGCTGGCGCCGTCGATCTCCGCCGCCTCGTACAGCGAGTCCGGCAGGTCCACCAGTGACGCCAAGTAGACGGTCATGAAGCTCGGCACCGTCGACCAGATGTTCATCACCATGATCACCTTCAGCGCGTACTGCGGCTCCTGCAGGAAGTTGATCGGCGTGTGGTAAACGCCCAGGCCGGTGAACAAATCGTTGATGGGCCCGTTGATGTTGAAAATAAACATAAAGATCAAAGTCAAAGCGGCACTTGACGTCAGCGTCGGCAGAAAGTAGATCAGCCGAAACACTTTTTTGAAGCGCACCGTCTTGCTGCTCAGCGCGTAGGCGATGACCAGGGCGAACACCGTCTGGATCGGCACCACGACCAGCGAGAACAGCGCCGTGTTTTTCAGCGCGGTCAACGCGATTCCGTCCGAGAAAATGTTTGCGTAGTTCTGCAGGCCACGGAATTCGTACTGTTGCGAGTACATGTTGACCTTATTGACCGACATGTACAGGGCGAACACGATCGCCGCCAAGAAGAAAATCGCCACGATCACGGCCGCCGGAAGCAGAAAACCGTATCCTTGAATCGCGTCCTGCTGGCGCCGCGTGAGCTTAAAACGGGGTTTTTTTGAAGCTATCGGTTTCTCCATCGCGGACCCTCCCATCTCAAGGCCAGAGGATTACTTGGACTTTTCAATCGCCGCGTTGGCCTGGTCGTCGGCCTGGGTCATCGCCGCTTTGAGCGAGGTCTCGCCCTTCATCGCCTTACCCACAAAGTTCTGGTAGGAGGTGTTGACGGTCGGCAGCGTGGTGCCATCCTGCCAAACGGTGGAGTAGTCGTTGGCTTCCAAGTGCACATTAAGGTCGGCGTTATCGGTCAGCTTGGCCGCTTCCGCTACGTCCGGCCGGCTTGGCAACGTGCCAGTGGTCTTGATGTACTGTTCCATCACTTTCTCAGAGGTCACATACTTGAGCCAGGCGTTGGCCAGCGGCTTGACCTTGGAGTTGACGTACTCGCCCCAGCCGACCGTGAAGATCATGCCGCCTTGCTTGCCTTCGTAGCTGAGCATTGGCAGCACCGTGAAGTCGGTCTTGTACTGTTCCTGTTGAACCGGATATGTCCAGTTACCTTCTTCCATCATCGCGATCTTGCCGGCACCAAACGCGGTGCCGTTGTCGCCTTGACCGATTTCCTGCGGGGTCACCACCGCGCCGGTCGCCACCAAGTCCTTGTACAGTTCCAGGTTCTTCACGACCGCGTTTGAGGCCAGGTTGGCGTCGCCGTTTTTCTTGATTGGCTGGCCGCCGTTGCGCTGCATGATGTACAGGTTGCGTGCCATGTCCTGGTTGTACGCCATGGCGTGGACCTTGCCCTTGCCGTAGGCCTCGTCCAGCTTAGCCTGAAAGCCCGGCAGCCAGTCGATCATGTCCTCGTAGCTCTTCGGCACGTCTTCGATGGCGGTGTTCGTCTTGGTCAGCATTTCCTTGTTCACATAAAGGCCCAGCGTGGACGTATCCTTCGGCACGCCGTACAGCTTGCCATCAGTCGTATAGGCCTTGGTCAGTGTCGGGTAGAACTTGTCGGCCAGCAAGTCTTCCTTATCAAGCGGCTCCAGCACGCCCTGGCTTTGGAAGAATGGGTACATCGACGAGTCCATGTACCAGACGTCCGGGGCGCGGTGGCCGGAGAGGTCAGCCTGGATCTGCGTGTTGAAATCCGTGTAGACCTTCTCGGTGACCTTGGCGCCGGTTTCCTTTTCAAAGCCGTCGACCATGTCCTTCATCCCGGCCTTTTCCGCGTCGGAGCCCAGCCAGATGCCGATTTTCAGTTCCTGGCCCTTAAAGTCGGTGGTCGAATCCCCTGCGGTCGACTGGCTGCTGCCGCATGCGACCAATGAGAGCGACGCCAGTGCGGTGGCGGCGCCGAGTACAGTGCGTTTGGTGAAAAGTTTCATGATGGTTCCCCCTTTGGCTTTCGCCGTTTTTTTATCGTGTGATCAGAACTTCGTCGTGCGTTGGAATCTCGACCGAGGCGCCGGCGTGGTCGATTTCGACCACCCGGGTGCCGGTCAGGTTACGGATCTTCAGCGTCTGGTTGGTTTCGGTCACCGCCAGCTTCTGGCCGTGCCACCACAGGCAAAAGCTGAGCTGGCGCCACTGATCCGGCAAATTGGGCTCGATGCGCAGCCGGCCATCCAGGTACCGCACCCCACCAAACCCCAGCACGGTCATTGACCAAATGCCGGCGATCGACGCCGCGTGGATCCCTTCGTCCGAGCTGTTCATGTTGGTCCCCATATCGATGTCGCGGGCCCGCCGGTAGTACGAGTAGGCCTTCCGTTTCAGGCCAAGGTCGGCGGCAAAGTTCGTGTGGGTAAGCAGCGACAGCGACGAATCATGCGTCGTGCGCGGCTCGTAGTACTGCCAGTTCTTGAGCTTGACCCGCTTGGAAAAATGCCGCTCGAACAGGAACAGCAGCAGGATCACGTCGGCCTGCTTGGTCACCTGCAGGTGGTTGACCTGTTCCAGGTTGTAATCGTCGAATAACGCCCCCACGCGGCCCGCGGTCAGGTAAGGCTTGAGGTCGATGGTCGGCAGGGTCAGGTACGCGTCGTCTTCCGGAATAATGGCCTCCGCGTTGGGCGCGGGCAAGTAGAGCTTGCCCAGCCGCTCCTCGATCTCGGGTCGCAGCGCCGCCAGGTCCAGCCGCTCGTCCAGCCGCTGGTACTCGGCCGGTTCGTTGGTTTTGAGGCGATCGATCAGCTGCATGGCCTGAAGCAGGTTCCAGTGCGCCATGTGGTTCGTGAAGGCGTTGTTGTTCGCGTGCTCCTTGTACTCATCCGGGCCGACCACGTTGTTGATTTCGTAGCGGTCAACATCCGGATTCCACTCCAGCCGGCTGCACCAGAAGCGCGCCGTGTCGATGATGATCTCGTTGCCGCGCGTCCTGGCGAATTCCTCATCGTCAGTCGCGCGCATGTATTGCTCAACGCCATACGCCACGTCGGCCGTGATGTGCTGCTCAATGAAGCCCGACCAGATCTTGGTGGCCTCCCCGGTCACGATGTCGGTGGCGCCCCAGACCGGGGTGGACTCACCATCATCGACCCAGGCCGCCTCCCACGGGTACTGCGCCCCGCGGTAGCCGTTATCCGCCGCCTTGGTGCGCGCCCCGTGCAGACCGAGGTAGCGGTAGGTGACCAGGCTGCGGGCCACCTCGGGCTGGCTGAAAATGAAGTACGGCAGCAGGAATATTTCCGTGTCCCAGAACGTGTGGCCCTTGTAGCCTTCGCCGCTCAGCCCTTTGGCCGCCACGTTCATGCGCGAATCATGGCCTGGGGTCATGATCTGCAGGTGGTAACGGGCAAAATTGATCGCCAGCTGGTCGCGCGCGTGATCAGTGTCAATCTCCAGCGGCATCGGGGTCCACAGCTTGTCGGCCCAGGCGGCCGCCGATTCCGTCAGGAGCTGGCGAAAGTTCATTTTCTCCAGCGCCAGTGCCGCCTGGTAGCCCTGCCGGCGCAGGCTGGCGCGGTCCTTGTAGGCCACATCCAGATCACGCGAGGTGTAAACGGTCGTGATGCTTTCAAACGTCAGCGGATCGTCCTTCGTCAGCGGCAGCGTGTATGTGGCGCGCAGGCGCCTGCGCAGCATTTCCGTTTTCACGTAACCCAGGCGGTCGTCGGGCACCGAAAGGCGGTGCTGGGTGGTGATGGCAAAATTCACCTGCGACTCGTTGGTTTTCGTTGTGAGCTGAAGAATGTGGTGCGGGTACAGGCGCTTCACGTCGTCATTGAAGTGCTGCGTGCCGGTATTGGTGACTTGCCCGTTGATCCCCGCTGAAAGCTTGAGGGTCGCGTCGCCGTCCAGGGCCGTGACTTCGATGCGCTGCCCCATCACGTGCCGCCGGGCCAGCGACACGAAGCGGCTGGTCGTGATCCGGTAACGGTTGCGGCCGAACCGCCAGATGAAGTGCCGCGACAGCTCACCGGTTTTCAGATTCAGCGACCGCTCGTAGTCGAGAACTTTGCCCTGGTTGAGGTCCAGCCGCTGACCGTTGAAGACCAGCGCCACCTGGAACACATCAGGCAGATTCGGCAGCTCCGTCACCTCGTCTTCGTTGAGGCGGTCGAACGTGCCAGCGACAAAGGTGTTCCGGACCTCGCCGGTGTTCGCCTCTTCTGTGGCTGCGCGCGTGCCCAGGTAGCCGTTTCCTAAGGCAAAAATGGCCTCGTACTTACCCAGGTGGGCCGGATCAAACGTCGCTTCTGAGAGCCGCCAGGGATCATCCTGGTGATACTTGATCGAAGTTTTCATCGTGACCTCCTTCGCCTTGGCCAAAAACGTTTTTGGCCAAGGGTAAAAAAATTAGCGGTGCTCGTAAAAATAATGATTGGACCGCGTGGCAAGCACCCCGGCGCCGGCCAGCCAGATGCCGATAGCCAGCACCAGCTGAACCTGGAGCAGCAGCGCCAGCGTCAGGGCCACCGGGGCGTAGATCACGTACCCGCGGATCAGCCGCTGCGGGTCGTACGAGCGGCGGTAGCGCCAGGCCAACCAGTAGGCCACGACCACTGTCAGCGCGATCATGACCAGCAGCGGCACGGTGGGAATGCGCGCCAAGGGACTTTTACTCACCAAGTCACCCGTCAATTGGCTTCACCGTCCTTTCTACAACCACGACGTCGCTTTGCCCGACAAAGTCCTCGAGCATGCGGCCGGTCGCAAGCGCCAGCAGCAAGTTGAGCAGACCCAGTGGCACGCCGATCACCGGTGTGAGGAACAGCAGCTTCGTCATCTCGCGCATCCCGACAAACAGGACATTGTCTGAGACCAGCCTGCGCGTATCGACGCGCAGGCGAGCGAAGTACTTGCCGATCGTCTGGCCGTGAAACGTGCTAACAGCCGCAACGTTGTAGGCCAGAAACAGCAGCTGGGCCAGCAGCTCTGCCCACCGCGTTGCGACGTGGAACCAAAGCGAGAACAAAATGACCGCCGGCACGTAAACAATGATCAGGTCGATCAGTCCGGCAAGCGCACGGACGACCACGTAGCGGATTCTCAGCATCACCACCCCCTTGGAAGCCTTTACATTATAGTAAACGAGGCAAACCTCCTGACGCAACAAAAACGTTTTCGTCTCATTTAAAATTAATTATATCGGTAAGCATGATTTATTAGGAGCAGCAGGTGAGCAAGTCTGTTCCGCGGCTCGTGATTGTTATAATCCAATCTACATCAGGGGTTCACGCTATTTATCGTCGCCAGATTCCCCCGGCTTGTGCATGACGTAATGCTTTTATTCCATAATCCATTTATACCAGTGAACCATTAGGCGTTTCTCATGATTCTCGTGGTACATCGTCTTTATTTCGAATGCGGTTAATAAGATAACAGTAGTTACCCCGCGACGCGCCACTTCGGCAAGCGCGAAAAAACGCCGGCTCACAAATACGAGTCGGCGTCGAGAGAACGCAATTTTTTACTTCAGCGTGCCAGTCGCGCGGAGCTGGGCAAAATCCACCTGCGGCAGGTACTGCTCATTGGCCACCAGCAGCTCGTTGAGCAGCGGCCGAGCATCCACATCGGAGTGGACGACCGGATTGATGGTCAGGGCCTTGAGCGCCGTGGCGTAATCGCCGCTGACAGCCGCCTTACAGCCGACCTGCTCGAAGGCCTTCATCTCGTGCACGATGCCGACGCAGGCCCGCGGCAGATGACCAGTGGTCAGCGGCACCGGACCGTGGCCGGTGATCACACAGTTCATTTCCATCACCGAATCCGGCGCCAGGTCCAGGCAGCCGCCGTTGTTGGCCACGTTGACGACCTGGACATCGCGCTTGTCAGCGTATATGGAATAGATCAGGTTGCAGGAGGCCCGGCTGTAGCCCGAACCGCCGCGCTTTTTCAGTTCTTCCGGCAGCGTCACTAGGGTCGGGTCACGGTAGATGTCGAAGAGCTGCTTTTCCAGCCGCTCGGCCACGACCGCCCGGCTGCCTTCGCGCGCCGCCGCTCGCTGTTCTTCGGCGACCACCTGCTTGGTTTTCCAGTAGTACTGCAGGTAGCTGATGGGAATCACGCCGAGGCTCTGCAAAAAGTCGGCATCCCAGTTGCCGACCCCGGGGTTGTCGACGCGCTGCTTCTTGCTGGTCACCAGCTTGATCACATGCGCGGTCACGTCCTGGCCGTCAAGGTAAATGTGCTTGGCGAACACCAGGTGGTTCAGGCCGATGAACTCGACGTACACGCGTACTGGGTCAACATTCAGCGCCTGCACAATGTCGCGGCGGATGTTGTCAGGCCCGTTGCACAGCCCGATCACTTTCTTCCAGTTCGTGTAGTGCAGCACCGCCTCAGTCATCATCCCCGCCGGATTGGCGAAATTGATCAGCCACGCCGCCGGGCACAGCCGCTCCATATCGTGCACAATGTCGAGCAGCACGGGAATCGAGCGCATCGCCATCATCAACTCGCCGGCCCCGTTGGTTTCCTGCCCGAGCGTGCCGTACTTGATTGGAATGTTTTCGTCGTTGACACGCGCAGGCAACTGGCCGACCCGGAACTGCGTCGTGACAAAATCAGCGTCGGTCAGCGCCGCCTCGCGGTCCATGGTCGTGACAATTTTCATCGGCTTGCCGGCCGCCTTCACCATGCGCTTGGCCATGGCGCCGATCACGTTGAGTTTCTCCTCGCCGCTCGGCACATCGACCAGCCACAGCTCGCGCACCGGCATCTCGTCGTACCGGTCCAAAAACCCTTTGACCAGCTCGGGCGTGTAGCCGGACCCGCCGCCGATCGTCGCAATTTTAATTGAACGTTTCGCCATTTTGCTCACCCTTTTTGACTCAAAATTTGCTTTACGGCTTCAATATACCGCGGCAAGCGGTGCGTTCAATCGGTCTTGGCGGTTTAGGTCCTGTATCTTCAAATGGGCCATTGTGACTTTTTCGATACGTCTCGTATCATCAGGCGTACACTAGGCGTGAGGTGATCAACATGCTTTTTCTCGACCACGCCGTCGACCTGTCCGATATCGACTTGGCGATTTATAAGTACGTCCTGCAAAATCTGGACAAAGTGATCTACATGCGCATCCGTGAGCTGGCTGCCAACACCCACACCAGCACGGCCTCCGTTCAGCGCTTCTGCCGCAAGTTCGAGTGCCAAGGCTTCACTGAGTTTAAAATTCGGTTGAAGCTGCTTCAGGAGCAGACCGCTGCCAAAACGCCTGCCACACCGGTCGACCCCGGCATGTACATCAACTTCTTCAACCGCGTCACCACGCCGGACTTTGACGCGCACATTCAGGCCGCAGTGCAGCTGCTCAAGCAGTGCGAGCTGGTTCTGTTCATCGGCGTCGGCTCCTCCAACGTGATGGCCGAGTATGGCGCCCTGTACTTCTCCTCCATGTTCCACATGGCCGTGCGTATCGAGGACCCTGTGACCTATCCGCAGCGCTACTTTCCCAAAGCCCTGCTGGATAAAACCTGCGTCATCGCCTTGTCCGTTTCCGGTGAAACCCCCGAGGTGATCAGCTACCTCAGCAACCTCTCGTTTCGCGACAGCCACACCTTGTCGATCACCAATTCCGCGCACTCCACGGTCGCGCGGCTGACCGACGTCAACATCGCCACCGACATTGCCAAGGAGCATTACGTCGAGCAGGATGTCACCTCCCAGGTGCCGTGTCTGTTTATCTTGGAGTATCTGGCGAAGATCCTGCACGAGCAAAACAAAGCAGATTGACTAAACCGCCACTGAAGAATTATGGTCGCTCTGCTTTGTCCTTTTGTTATATGTATAAAAATCACGTGATTTTCCAGTCCGATACGCCAAAAAAGCCGCCGGATCGTTACGGGTATCCGACAGCTTAAAGGGGATTATCAACGGTGTTAATGTTGCATCTGGCCACTTCGCAGATGATTCGTCCCCATCAGCACCGTTGATTTTTAGTCCAGAACTCAACTGCTTGCAGCATGAGTCTTGAGGCTCAGCAATTGCAAAGCCTGAAAAATGTCGCTTAGATAAGCGGTCAATATCAGGACTGCATTAAGAATTCAATGCTTTAGCGGAAAATTTAATCAGGCGCTCGCCTAGTTCAATTTCGGTATTAGCCGCCATAAACTGGTCCTGCGCATGAATCAAGATAATCGATTTTTCAATCATCTTGCCGTTCATTTCATCGGTCATCAGACTGGTTTGGATATTATGAGCGCTATTCAGCTGCTTTTTTGCCTCCGCCAACTTAGCTGTCGCCTTATCTTGGTCTCCGCTAAACGCAGCATCAATCGCTTGCAATGCTGAGGATTTGGCATTGCCCGCATAGTAGATGATCTTCATCGCCACTTGGGCGCCTTCTTCATTCATCACGTGATCCTTTCCTCTAATAATTTAATCATGAACAGTAACTGATCCGATTTATCATGGAAGCAGATAACTAGACAATCTCAATCCAAGACGGATAAACCTAAGCTTCCTTAGGTGATAGATAGTGATACATGTCACCTTCCCGAATAAAGGTCACAGGCAGATCCACGCCAACTGCTTTAGGCAAATAGCTTACCAAATATTTCATGCCGACTTCCTCAAGATTGAAGTGTCCAAAGGTGAGCATTGCTTTCGACATGCCCATTTCACTGCAGTCGGCAAGGTATTCGGTAGTGGTGTAGTCAATGACTTCGAGCGGGATAATTAGTTGTATATTCTCACGATTGATCTTAGAAATTAGCTGAGAATCCTTGTCTCCACTGAGAATGTGTAGGGGAAAATAGACCTGTTCAATTTTCGTGTTGGGACGCCCAACTAATTTCGCCCCTCCAAGATGCAGCGCGCTCATCACGGTCTGAGCCACTTCACAAACAGGAGTTGCTGGAATAGTGAATCTAGAAGGCCGTTCAGCATCGTCAACATTGTATTTTCCCCAACCCAGCGCTTGCTGAATCGCGTAGTAAATACCATCACGATATTTCCCGCCGTCAACCGGAATACCGGAATGGACATACTCATGATCTCGCCAAACAACCACATTCGTGCGCTTCAATAGTGCTATCTTCTGCAAATAAGCATCATTTTGTTCTTCTTCAAGCCACTGGGTTTTATCCCCGTGGTTCCAGAACAGCGCCTCGTGGACGATGATCAGATTAGCCCCACGACCTACCGCCGCTTTAATCACATCGGTGGAAGCCCAGATAGCGGTCGCGATTCCCTTGCATTCTTGGCTAGTATCGCCAAATAAAATGTGGTCGGTGATATCAGCGGTAGCTCTCGTCTCCGTAGAAAGTCCGCGACCAACCTTTGTATACTGTTTTACTCGTTCTATGACTTCAGAAATTTTCAATCTATTTGCCTCGATTTTTTACTGAGCAGTAGCCTTAATTGTGGCATCCTTTTCCGAACTATCCCACATCTTGATAAACGGAATCCAAATCAATGTGCACAGTGCAAGCATCAACGCCTGGAAAATGGTGCCATTAATATTACCGGTGTATAGGAACCCTGAAATCAAGGGTGGCATAGTCCAAGGAACAGCATTGGTAATAATTGGTAAGAATCCAATCTTCGTGAAGAAAATGCCCAAGTAGAACGGAATCGTGTAGCAAAGGATCCAAGGCAATAATAGATATGGGTTAAGAACAATTGGGAAACCAAACATAACAGGCTCACCAATGTTGAAAATCACTGGCGGGATAGCCAGTTTGGCCAATGCACGACGATCTTCACGGTGGCTAACAATCAGTACAGCAATGATCGCACCAGCGCACAGACCACCAGTATTAATAACGGTAAAGTTCATGAACAGCGTCGAAATCATGTGATGAGCCGTGCCCATGATGTTTTCGTTCTGGTTAATATCCCAGGTCAGGCCAAAAATCGGACCAAAAATTGAACTGCCGTGAATCCCAAACCACCCAAGAATTGGCTGCCCGACCATGGCAAAGAAGGCGAAGTACGGTGTCGTGGAAATCGCCAGCATTGGCTTCTGAAGCACGGCCAACATGGCAGCCGGCAACGAAGTATTATACGCACTAAATACAGAGGCAACGACAACGGCAAGAATTAGGACAATACCACCAGGAATCAGCGCTTCAAAACTGTGCGCAACTGCGGGTGGCACACTATCTGGCAACTTAATTGTGATGTTCTTTTCCACAATTTTATTAAACAGCCAGAAGGTGACCCCAGCGACAACTAACCCGGCAAACATCCCAGGCTGGCCAATGTACTGTGAGTCCAGAATACCGACCAAGGTGTGGGTTTTCCCAGCAGCAGTGGCACCCGTCACCGACCAAGGCACAACGATAAAGAATGCGGCTAACGCATAAAACGAGACCAAAATCGGTTCCTTGTTCTTACGGAAGAACCGTTTGGTGCCAAAGTAGGCAAAACCCGCAATAACAAACAGCGCATTAATCGCCATGGTCCCGTTGCTAAACAGGCCAACCGCCTTTTGCAGCCGTGTTAGGACTGCTGCAAATCCAGTCGCAAGCCAAGCCTTATCAGACGGCGATCCAGTAAATAATTTCCCCAGCTGGAGCCCCTGTTTACCAAAGATAATGCCGGTTGGATCAAGAAAGACGGAACCAATCATAATCGCAAAACCAGCAATCATAATCGGGGTAGATGCCATGATGAAGGTATCACGCAACGTCAGTAACAAGCGGTTACCCGCGATTCGACCAATCGCGCGGTTGACCTTCTTCTGTATTGCCCCTAAATCCATATTTTTCATTTTTTTCACTTTCTTCTTCTTTTTAGTCAAAATGTTTAATGACTGTTCTCTCTGAACGAAATGAAACCATTATTGATTGCTCTCAGGTCAGTCGTAATCGTGGCTGGATTGGCTGACTGACCAATTTGCAGAACATATCTGAATTCGTAAAACCCTGAAAGGTCGGCCTTGAAGTTGGTCTCCCAAAAGTTGTTCATCACCCAGGAATGGAGCGGTGTTTGATTAGGTAGCTTCTGGTCAAAATCCATGACCTTAATTAAATGGGCATCTAATGAACCAAACGTGACCAGTGGTGCATCCTCAATGCCCACCATCAATCGACTTTGATCGTCTTGCCACGCGACCCCCTCCTGTGTCATCAAGTAGTCGACGTTACTGCCTGGCAGCTGGTCAATTCTCGGTCGAACAAGGCAACCGCCCTTCGATAGGTACAATGTTGAATGCTCGCCCAAACCAAGCGGTAAACTTACATAGAGGTTTTCTGGCGCCCACTCAGTTGTCTTCTGAACTGCGACCGTGCACTCAATGCGAGAAATGTGCTTATATATCCTGAGCGTCACCCGATAAAGCTTTGTTCCCACCAAGCTGTAATCCAACTGAAGATCGACATATAAGGCGCCTTCGCTAACCAATTCAATGTTAGTCAGTTTGCCGAAGTCTCTTTCAACTCCGATGCCCTTGCGATTACGTCCCAGTTGCTTCCTCGTTTCACCAGGGTTCTCGTGCTTGATCGGCGTTTTTTCATAGATGCCATTAAACAGCGCCTCATGCCCGCTCAGCAGTGACCGGTGACTTTGTCGATCTATCAGCTGACTGATCCCTCGTGTAGGATCAATATGAATCTCAAAGTTATCGGTTTTAATCTCGAACGGGGAGTCGAAGTTTTGACTCTCATCTGCGATTAAATCCGAAACGCCTTCTGCGCCGGTGATCAAGCCTGTACTGCCTCCACCATCATTGGCTTCAGAGGCGTAAATGACTTGCAGGTGGCGTGAACCATTCGCTGGCAGCGTAATGACTGAGGAAACCTCAAACCCACGGCTCGTTCGAGTGACCTGGGTGGGCAATTCTTGATGGGTGGCAACGTCGACAAGTCTCAAATGATTCATTGTATCAACCGAAAGCGGTTGGCCGTCGACTGATTCCCAAGACATCAGGAAAGCAGTGGCCCTGGCTGTCTGGGTCGTTGGTGATGGATTGAGAACTTTGAATGTCTTTGTTCGGTATGGCTTAGGCGAAACTTCGCCCAGGTTGGCGAGCACTTGATCAAGATTCTCTGAAATCGCCGAGAAAGCATCGATTGCATAGCCTGCCTTACGAAGGTCCAACGCGTTGACCATACTATTCCAAGGGTTTGAAACCGAAGCGGAGTAACCCCATGTGTGCTCGGCATACATCATCAGATTCTGGGTAGCGTGTTTAAAGCTAGCCGGATCCCCTTTCGTCCCTTTTGGATCCAGCGCAAGTGAAAGTTGATATTTTCTCTGCGCCGATTTGTAAAGCTTGGTTGGGCCTGGAGTTGAACTGACACCATCTGCCCACCAGTCCGGCCAGTCACCTGAATAAACTGGCAGATCCTTTTCCTTCTCCACAACGTCAAAGAATTCATCCAAGGTGCTTAACTTCAGCTCAATCTGATCTCCGTGCTTGCCATTCCATCTGTTAATATTTTCCATTATTCTGGGATTGGCAGGAGAATTGTCTGTGCGAACACCAGAGAGGCTGATTGGGACAAAATCGAACGGATAATCTTGATCTTCCAGTGCTTGTAGGTATTTCGGAATGCGATATTCAGAAATTGTCATCTGGTCAGTGGTTTCATCACCAGAGTACCGATCGTGAAGAATGTATGAATAGCGGTTATCCGGTACTAATTGGAACTCATTCCCAATCATATAGTGATCGCCACTCCAGACTAGGAGCTGATGGCCCTCTGGAGTCTGCCACTTGAACGCCGTCTGCTTCTTAAATAATGGGTACATCCCATGATGCGTATGGATACACGTATAAAGCCGGGTGATACCTGCATCATACAGCGCGTCACCATAGCTCCATGAGAAACCATTGATGTCCGCGGTTAAGGCCGAAGCACCGTTAAAGCCAACTTCATTAGCCCACTGCCTGGCCTCCTGCTCCTTGGTTCTTAAGACATGGTCATCAACCAATTCGTTTAGGTTTAGGTAATTCAATGACACATCGATTTTCCCAGCTTGAATAAAATGTTTCAGCTGTGCTTGTTCGGCCAAGGTCGAGCGATTTAAAAAGTTCCCCCAGTTTACAATTCAAGTGCAACACCTTAGCGACTAGACCAAAAAGGCCATG
>NZ_AYZJ01000090.1:0-1293 GCF_001436615.1 Lacticaseibacillus camelliae DSM 22697 = JCM 13995 | reverse complement strand
ATGGCCTTTCTGGTCTAGTCGTCAGGGTGTTGCACTTGAATTGTAAACTGGGGGGGAAAAAATACTTTCAGTTTACCGGCAAGAAGTTTTCTCAAGTGTTAGCTGAAACGAGAATGAAACAGGCCGCAGAGATGTTGAAACAGAATTATCAGATCAATGAAGTGGCGAGCCGAGTCGGGTTCGAGAATAATCCGGATTACTTTGGTCAACAATTTAAAAAATTATATGGCATTACGCCTCATCAGTTTAAGAAACGTAATGTGCCATTGTCGTAATGGAAGCACCGTGTCATAGAATTTGGCACGGTGCTTTTTTAAGTTCTGTTCAATAACGCCATTTTTTCATGTTTTTGTGCCTTTTTTCTGGTTCTCAGCAAGCTTGAACTAACTTAAGCTAAGAATGTAAGCGCTTATCAGATGCTGTTCGTAATGTGGTGGCAAGTGAGAAAAGGGGATTGCAGGCACATAGATATTTCTTCAGACATAATTGTTGTCGACGCGGAACAAAAAGTTTGGTTGTAAAATCAACGTGGTTTGCTTGCAGACGATTAAGTAGTTGCTCAAGATGAATAAATTCGTTCGTAATGAGCATGAACTCTGTTAGGAGTTATTTGTATCTACATAAATTGTAAGGTGGCATTTGTGAATAGTTATAATATCGTATTTCGTCTTATCAATTAGGAGGGATAGTAATGAGCGGTGGAGTTAAAAAGCTTCTGCTCTTAGTCACAACTGCAGTGGCTTGCTTGGGGTTGGCTGCTTGTACGAGCAATAAAAATAGTGGTTCTTCTGGCGATAATGGTAATAAAAAGGTCACTATTCGATTCTCGTGGTGGGGAAATGCTGACCGACACAAGGCGACCCTAAAAGCAATTAAAGCCTTCGAGAAAAAGAATCCCAATATTAAAGTCAAAGCTGAATACAGTGGCTGGGATGGATTTGATCAGAAAATGGCTACCCAAATCTCAGGTGGTACTGAGGCCGATTTAATGCAATTAAACTATGACCTCAATTTTCAAGTCAAGTGCAACGATGATAACGAATCCTTGATAGTGGTCTAGGTTGTTAAGCCATGCGTCGGTAGTAATCGCATGGTCGAAGATAGTTCAGAATACGTCTGGGACGATGGTTCAGTGCGGACTGGACTGCCTGGATCTCAACCAGCGTAACGTCCCTGAGAGATTTTCCCTTCGGGAAGTACTCCCTGAGTAGTCCGTTGGTGTTCTCGTTAGTGCCGTGCTCCCAAGGCGAGTATGGATGAGCAAAATAGATCTGGGTTCCAACAATCTCTGAT
>NZ_AYZJ01000089.1:0-305 GCF_001436615.1 Lacticaseibacillus camelliae DSM 22697 = JCM 13995 | reverse complement strand
TTCCAGCGGGCGTTTGAGGCCTCTGGCGAAGTACACCCACTGGTGCACACAGACCGCGGCTCCGCATATACATCAGGAACATTTAGCCATTTTCTGGAGTTCCACAATGTGAAGCGCAGTATGTCACGACCAGGTACCCCGTATGACAACGCACCAATGGAGCGTTGGTGGAACGAATTCAAGTTGCGGTGGATGGAACGACACCCGATGGCAAAGACCTACCAGGAGCTGGTCAAGCTGGTTGAGGAAGGCATCCAGTACTTCAACCATCACAATCGTTCAGCACAAAGAAACGGCCTCACCCC
>NZ_AYZJ01000088.1:0-265 GCF_001436615.1 Lacticaseibacillus camelliae DSM 22697 = JCM 13995 | reverse complement strand
GGAAGTGCAGCGATGCATGGAGCGGACCAGTACTAATCGGTCGAGGACTTAACCAAGTACAGTGCGCAGCTTTGGCGAACTTAGGCCAATGGCTAGCCTAGCTTGGGGCTTTGCCGGCGCAGCCGGTGAAGACACAAGCGTAGCTAGACACTTGGCCGTTGCCAAAGCGGAGCACGACTAGCGAAACAAATACGTATCTCAGCAATTCGAAAACAATGATAGCCAGTTTTGAGAGCGCAAAGCTTTCAATTAAATAAGTGCGGTG
>NZ_AYZJ01000013.1:0-45732 GCF_001436615.1 Lacticaseibacillus camelliae DSM 22697 = JCM 13995 | reverse complement strand
TCATGGCCTTTTTGGTCTAGTCGCTAAGGTGTTGCACTTGAATTGTAAACTGGGGGGCCGCAACAATTATGATTCGTCCAAGTAAACCTGAAGACGCGGCGGCCGTTGTGCCGCTGATCGATTTGGTCTTTGAAGAAATGGAAGTACCCGCTTTGATGCGCATGCGCAAGCCCGATTTGTATAAGGTGTTCAGACAAGCCTTTTTGTTGCCTGACTACCGCTACGGCTACCCGCAGACCACGGTTCACGAAGGCGCAAATGGCGTGGATGGGATTCTGGTCGGCTATCCGCATGAGCAAGAAGCGCACATTGATGACGCGTTTAAACCGCTGCTCCCAAGCGTCGGGCTCCCGGTTGACCACGAACTGTTCCCGGATGTTGAAACCGATCCGGGCGAGTGGTACATCGATACCTTGGCCGTGGCCGAATCGGCGCAGCATCATGGCGTTGGCACGGCGCTGTTGAACGGCATCGTGGCGCCGCTCAAAAAGCGCGGGGTGACGCTGCTGTCCCTGAACGTTGACCAGACCAACCCCAACGCCGAGCGGCTGTATCGCAAGGTCGGCTTCAAGAAGACGCGCGAGCTGATGATCGGCTCGCACCGCTACAACCACATGACAAAAGCGATTTAAGCATGAAAAAGGCAGACCCGAAGCGGATCTGCCTTTTTTATGCTGATGGTTAAAATGATTTTGCGAATCGGTCCGGGCTTGCGGCCAAGAGCTGCCTCGCTTAAGTGCCCGAAGTGTAGGCCAGACTGCCGCGCGTCAGGGGGTTGGTCAGGTGCACGAACCGCCACCGGTCGAGGACGGCAGCGACCAAGAGGCCGGCATGGACATTGCGGGGATCGAGGATGTCGATCTTAAACGTGGTCGAGGTCGCGGCCCCCACGGCGGCAATCGTGGTCACGGTTTTCACCCCATGATAGATGTGGTACTCATTGGCGAGCAGATTCCCAAAAATCAGCCAGTTGAGGTCGGTCACAAAGACAAACTCGTGCCAGACCCCGAGCATCTTCTTCACACTGCCGGCTTTTTGGCCGTCTAAGGTCAAGTCGTAGCGGGGCGACATCCCCATGGTTTTCTGGCGGATCTCCCCGAGTTCTTGGCCGGAGATGGTGTGCAGGTTGAAACTATCATTGGCCAGGCCGTGGCGCCCGTTGAGAATGAACGCCGGGCGTGATTGGTCGTCCTTGACCACGGTGACCCCGGATTCGTGGAGCGCCTGGGCATCAATGTAGTACAGCATTGACTTCGCCGCCTTTTTCTTGTTCATTCAAGGCGATGGCCCGGTGAATGGCCTGGGCCACCCCGTCTTCAACGTTGGTTCCAGTCACGTGCCAAGCCAGCTGCTTGATTTTGGGGACGGCGTTGGCCATGGCCACACTGTATTTGGCCATGCGGATCATTGACTCATCGTTGAGGTTATCCCCGATGGCCATGACCTCAGCCATTGTGATTTGTTTAAGGGCGGCGTAGGCAGCCAATGCAGGGCCTTTTTGCGCATCCTGAGCGTTGATTTCAAGATTATTTTCGCCGCTGGACGTGACTGCTAAGCTTCCCTGCGCTTCGAGCTGGGCCTTGAGTGGGGCCAGGGCGGCTTGGCCACCATCGGCGAACACGACCACTTTGAGGATCTCGGCCTTTGGCGTGATGAATTGCCGATAGTCGTCAACATATTGCGTGGACAGGTACTGAATGCGGTGCTTGGCCTGTTCAGTGAGCTGGTCTTCTGACCAGTCAGCATGGTAATGGCGCAGGGCGTGCTTCATGTCGGCCAGGCGATGCTCGTATGAATTCGAAACGACGCCGTCTGGAACCACGAGCTCGCAGTAGAAGCCGGCCCGGTCGATCTGATCAAGCACGGCAAGCAGCAGGTCGTGCGCAAGGGGCACATGGACCTTGACCTGCCCAGCCTCGTTGTAAACCAAGGCCCCGTTGATCGTGATGAACGCCGGTTTGAGCCCGTGACGTGAAAGCCGCGGCTGGGCCTGTGGCAAGTTGCGCCCAGTGGCCACGATAAATTCAATGCCGGCAGCCTGCGCATCCCGGATCGCCTGGGCGTTGGCCGGAGAAACTTCAGAGTCGGCATTGAGCAGTGTACCGTCTAGGTCGGACGCGATCAGTTTGATCATGGCAAAACCTCCAATCATCGCAATTTTACCATAAAAGCGGATGCAAAGCGGGCCAGGCTTGAGTACACTAGACTTGGAGGTTAGTGATGAAAACACTGATTCATAATGACTGGCAGACCGTGCTGGCCCCGGTGTTCGCAGGCCCGGAGTACGCCCGGCTGCACCAGTTTCTCAAACAAGAGTACCAAACGCAGACCGTCTACCCGGAGATGCATCACATTTTCCAGGCGTTCGAATGGACGCCATTTGACCAGGTCAAAGTCGTCATTTTCGGTCAGGACCCGTATCATGGCCCGAACCAGGCGGTCGGGGCCAGCTTTGCCGTGGCGCCAGGGGTCCCGCTGCCGCCCTCACTGCAGAATATTTATAAGGAACTCCAGGATGACCTGGGCTATCCACCGGTCAGTCACGGGTATCTGAAGAGCTGGGCGCAGCAGGGCGTCCTGCTGCTCAACGCCGTGCTGACGGTGCGCGCGGGCCAGGCCAACTCGCACCGCGGCCAGGGCTGGGAAACGCTGACTGATGCCGCAATTGCCGCCTTGTCCGACCGTGGCGGGGTCGTCTTCATTCTCTGGGGAAGCTCCGCCCGGGCCAAAAAGCAGCTGATCGATCTGGGCAAAAATGCGGTGGTTGAATCCCCTCACCCGAGCCCGTTGTCCGCGTACCGTGGTTTTTTCGGCAGCCGGCCGTTTTCGCGGACCAACGCGCTGCTCGCCAAGATGGGCGAAACCCCGATCAACTGGCAGTTGCCCGCCCAGCCTGAGGCGTAAATTTTCAGTGCGGTTTGCCTGAATAATTGCTATGATAGACCCTGAACGTTGTATGCGCTAACAAAGCAATTAATGGAGGGATCATTTTGGACTTAATTCAGAGCTTGGAGCAGAAAATCACCGGCAAGAATTACAGCATCGTTTTTCCCGAAGGCACTGACCCCCGCATTCTTGGGGCAGCAGTCAGACTCGCTTCGGAAGGGCTGATCCAGCCCATCGTCCTTGGCAAGCAGAGTGAAGTCGAAGCGGTGGCCAAAGACAAAGGCTTCACGCTGGGCAAGCTGACCATCCGGGATCCGCAAACCGACCCGATTCTGCCGGAAATGGCGAAGGCCTTTTTTGACCGGCGGAATGGCAAAGCGACTGAAGACCAGGCGGAGGCCATGGTCAAAGATCCGAACTACTTCGGTACTATGCTGGTGTACATGGGCAAAGCGGATGGCATGGTTTCCGGTGCCGTCCACTCGACTGCCGACACAGTGCGGCCGGCGCTGCAGATTATCAAGACGCGGCCAGGCGTGTCGCGGACCTCTGGTGCCTTCATCATGCAGCGCGGGCGTGACGAGCGCTACCTGTTTGCCGATAACGCCATCAACATTGATCCGGATGCCCAGACCCTGGCGGAAATCGCTATCGAGTCTGCCAAAACCGCGAAGTTGTTCGACATTGACCCCAAAGTGGCCATGCTGAGCTTTTCGACGAAAGGGTCAGCCAAGGCGCCACAGGTGGATAAAGTGGTTGAAGCGACTGCTCTGGCGCATCAACAGGCCCCGGACCTGGCGCTGGACGGCGAGTTGCAGTTCGACGCGGCCTTTGTGCCAACCGTGGCTAAGCTGAAGGCGCCGGATTCCAAGGTTGCCGGGAATGCCAATGTCTTTATTTTCCCGGATCTGCAGTCAGGCAATATCGGCTACAAGATCGCCCAGCGGCTCGGCAACTTCGAAGCGATCGGGCCGATCCTGCAGGGGCTGAACAAACCGGTATCCGATCTGTCACGTGGGGCCAATGAAGAGGATGTGTACAAAGTGGCGTTGATCACCGCCGCTCAGAATCTGATCGACTAGTTATGTTAAACTGAGGATGGTTTTGAACCGTCAAATGAGCGCCGGTGCAATTGCCCGGCGCTTTTGTCTGGAGGCGCATTGATGGAATTCGACAATGAAACAGCACTGCAGGGCTTTGCCGAAAGCGTGGCACCGCACTTGGTGGGTGGCGATGTCCTGCTGCTTGACGGTGACCTTGGGGCGGGTAAAACCAGCTTCACCAAGGGCTTAGCGCGCGGGCTGGGAATCACCGATTATATCAAAAGTCCCACCTTCACCCTGATCCGGGAGTATCCGGCCGGTCGCCTGCCGCTTTACCACATGGACCTGTATCGGCTTGAAGGCGGCGGGGCCGGTGACCTGGGGCTGGAGGAATATTTTGAAGGCGATGGCGTGTCAGTGGTCGAGTGGCCGGATTACCTCGGCGAGGCCATGCCCGAGAGTTATCTCCTGATTCATTTCATTAAGGATGACTTTGACGATAACAAACGCACGCTGACCTTCGAGGCTGAAGGCTCACGCGCAAAGGCGTTGCTTGAGGCGTTGCCCATTCAGTAAGCGAGGCACAAAAAAATCATCCCGCATGGCCGGTTGGTCATCGCGAGATGATTTTTGCGTTAAGCGGTCATTTTCAGCATCGGCGCCAAGGCCGCCTGCCCGAAGCGCTGGGCCTGGGCGATCAAAATCCGCGCGCACGCGTAACTGTCCTGCAAGGCATTGTGATGATGCGCCAGCGGAATGTGCAGCGCCGCGCTGACGGTATCCAGCCGGTGGTTGGGCAGTTCAGGCATCAGCTTTTTCGCGGTCCTGGCGGTGTCGATCACCTGGTAGTGGGGCACCTGAATGTCGTAGCGCTCAAGCGTGCGCCGCAGCACAGACACATCGAACGGCGAGTTGTGCGCGGTGACCAGTTGATCCGGGGTGAAAAAGCTTTGGATGTGCGGCCACACCGCCGGAAACGTGGGCTGGCCAATCACCTGGGCGGCCGTGATGCCGTGAATGCGGACGTTTTGCGGCTCGAATGGGCCTTCCGGATCGATCAGCGTGTAGAATGAATCGACGACCCGGTTTCCCCGCACCACGACCAAGGCCAAGGAGCACGCACTCGCGCGCTGCCGGTTGGCCGTTTCAAAGTCCATTGCAATGAAGTCCATGTCAGTCTCCTATCAGTTCAGCGGTTTGCAGCTCGACCGGGCAGTGGTCTGAGCCCATGATTTCGTTGTGGATCTTTGCGTCTTTCATGTACGGCACGAAAGCGGTGCTGCCGACAAAATAGTCGATGCGCCAGCCGGCGTTGCGGGACCGCGCGTTAAACCGGTAGCTCCACCACGAGTAGGCGTCGGCGACGTCAAGGTAGAAGTGGCGGAAAGAATCGGTGAAGCCGGCTTCGAGCTGGGCGGTGAAGTCCGCGCGCTCCTCGTCGGTGAAACCGGCATTGTGGTGATTAGAGGTCGGGTTTTTCAAATCGATTTCGTGGTGTGCCACGTTCAGATCCCCGCAGTAAACCAGCGGCTTTTTCGCCGCCAGCGTCTGGGTGTAGGCGAGAAACGCCTTGTCCCAGCCCTGCCGGTAGTCCAACCGCTTCAGCTCGCTGCCGGAATTCGGGGTGTACACCGTCATGAGGTAGAATTTCGGGTACTCCAGTGTGATCACGCGGCCCTCATCATCGAATTCCGGGACCCCGATGCCGTAGGTGACATTGAGCGGTTCATGTTTGGTGAAAATGGCCGTGCCGGAGTATCCCTTGCGCTCGGCATAGTTGAAATACTGGTGGTAGCCTGGCAGGTCGAGAGTGGCTTGACCGGCCTGCATTTTGGTTTCCTGGATGCAGAACCAGTCCGCGTCCAAGGCGTTGAATGTCGTCATAAAATCGTGCTTTAAGACGGCCCGCAAGCCGTTGACGTTCCATGAAATCAATTTCATCATGTACTGCCTCCGTTCGTAATGCCTTCAGTATATAAGAAAACGGGGCGGGTCTCAAACGGCTGACGAAGGCTGATTTATGTTAAAATTAACCGGTAATTTAATTCTGGGAGGCAGATCATGACTGCAGCCGTAATCGATGGCATAACCATCTTAAAAAATGAACCACTGAGTAAGTACACCTTTACCCGCACCGGCGGGCCGGCCGATCAGCTGGCCTTTCCCCGCTCGGTCGAGGAAGTCGAAGCGCTGCTGCAGTACGCGAGCCGCCAGCACCTGCCAGTCACGGTGATTGGCAACGCCTCGAATCTGATCGTGCGCGACGGCGGCATTCGGGGGTTGACCCTGATCCTGACGGCAATGGCCAAAATCACCGTGGATGGCGACCAAGTGACTGCCCAAGCCGGCGCCCGGCTGATCGATACCACGGAAGCGGCGTACCGCGCCGGCCTGTCGGACTTTGAGTTTGCTTGCGGCATCCCGGGTAGTATCGGGGGCGCCGTTTACATGAATGCCGGGGCGTATGGCGGTGAGATCAAGGACATCCTGGTGGCGGCAACGGTGCTGACCCAGGCGGGTGAGCTGAAACGCTACGACAACGCCGGCATGGCGTTCAGCTATCGCCACAGCATCGTGCAAGACACCGGTGACGTGGTCCTGCAGGCAACCTTTCAGTTAACGCCGGCGCCTAAGCCTGACATTCGGGCCCGGATGGACAAGCTGAACGCGCGGCGGGCAAGCAAGCAGCCGCTGGAGTATCCGTCCTGCGGTTCCGTTTTCAAGCGCCCAGTCGGGCATTACGTCGGGCCGATGATCCAGCAGGCCGACCTGCAGGGCCATAAAATCGGCGGCGCCCAAATCTCAATGAAGCACGCCGGGTTCATTGTGAATATCAATCACGCCACGGCCACGGACTACATGGCGATGATCCGTTATGTGCAAAAAAATGTGCTGGCGAAATTTGGCGTCCAGCTTGAACCCGAGGTGCGCATCATCGGGACTGAACAAGCGTTGTAATGCCAATTTGAAGAAGGGAGGTGAGCGGCGTGCAGTTGGTTGAAGCGGTCTTGCTGCTCATCTCTTTGGTGATTGTCTCTAACGTCATCAGTCATTACTTGGTCGTGGTGCCAGTTTCCTTGATTCAGGTCGCGCTGGGGCTGGGGGCGGCCCTTTTTTTCAAGCTGAGCCTCGACATGCAGACGGACTGGTTCATGCTGCTGTTCACGGCCCCGCTTTTGTATAATGACGGTCGCCGTTTTCCCAAACGTGAGCTGTGGCAGCTGCGCGGCGCGATTGTGGGCAATGCCATTTTTCTGGTGTTTATCATCACTTTTCTCGGCGGGTTCTTCCTGCACTGGTTGGTGCCCGCGATGCCGCTGGCGGCCAGCTTTGCCCTGGCCGCCATCCTGGCGCCGACGGACCCGATCGCCGTTCAGTCGCTGGCCAGTCGGGTGCACCTGCCTGCAGGGTTGATGCATCTGATTGCCGGGGAAAGCCTGATCAACGATGCCAGCGGCCTGATTGGGTTTAAGTACGGAATCGCTGCGGTGATGACCGGGACGTTTATCTGGACGCAAGCCATTGGCGACTTTTTCTACATCGCCGTGGTGGGTGCACTGGCCGGTGCACTGCTGATGGGCATCATCAACCTGGTGCGGCTGTGGCTGCTTCAACAGGGCATCAACGATACGATCCTGCACGCCGTGTTGCAGCTGATCACGCCGTTTTTGATCTATCTGCTGGTCGATGACGTCATCGGCGCATCCGGCGTCATCGCGGTCGTGGTGGCCGGACTGCTCACCAACGCCAGCGGCAACCGCTTCATTTCGGCATTGCCAGAGCTGCGCATCGTGACGGAAAAAACCTGGGACATCGTCGTGTACGTCCTCAACGGCCTGATCTTCATTCTGCTGGGTCTCGAGCTGCCGGTGGCCATGCACGCAACCATTGAAAGCCGCGCGGTGTCGACGTGGCAGGCCCTGCTGGACGTGGTGCTGGTTTACCTGGTGATGCTGGCGATCCGGGTGGGCTGGACGTACGGCTACATGTGGGTTACGGCCTGGCATCAGCCCAACGCAGACCGACCCAGCGTCTACCTGGCGCTGCTGAACGGCATTGCCGGCGTGCGCGGGGCCATTTCGCTGGTCGGGGTGCTGGCGGTGCCGGTGCTTCTTCCTTCAGGGGCGCCATTTCCAGAGCGTTCGCTGATGCTATTCATCGCGGCCGGGTACATTGTTTTATCGATGATCGTGGCCACATGGGTCTTGCCGGTGATGACCAAAAATCGCGCGCCGCTGCGGTTGCGGGGCTCTGCCGTTGAGGATGCCGGCGATGTGGAGGACGCGGCCCAGCCGGCCGATGTGCGCCTAATGACCCACGCGCAGGCGCAGCGTGTGCTGTACCAGAGCGCCGTGCGCAAGCTGGAAAGCGAGCGCCGGGAAACAAATCAAAAGCCAGTCCTTGACCTGATCGACGAGTACCAGCATTTATTGCGGCGCCTGGAGCTTCAAGAAGATGACAGCGATGACTTGCCGCCGTTTATTCAGGATGAGATCGCTCTGCGGGCAGTCGGGGTGGCTGGTGAACTCGCCGCCCTGGAGCAGCTGTTTGAAGCAAATCAAGTCAGTGAGCCGCTTTACCAGAAAACCAAGCGGCGCCTGCACACGCGGGAGCGGTCGCTGACGGCCATGGCCCAGAATCATGGGCACCTGAACCTGTCAGACATTGTGGACCGGGCGAAGGCGGCGATCCCGCATTGGTGGCATAAGGTCGCGGCCGAACGGTTCGGCCGGACGCTTAATGGCGAGCGCTTGGCCGTTGAAAAAGCAATCGCCAAGGGCGGCCTGAAGGCACTGAGCGAGTACTTGCGACAGCCCGAGCACCGGGCCCGCCAGTTCAATCGTCAGGTGATTTACGCCTTGATCGTTCAGTACCGCAACCGCATCGCCACCGCCAAGGCATCGGCCAAGCAAAAGTCGCTGCAGTACGAGCAGGAAATGGCCCGGCTGCGCACTTTGGCCTTGGCCGCTGAACGGGCGGCCATCCATGATCTGCTGGAACAGGGGTACATCACGGTGGCCATGGCGCAGCGGTTATCACAAAGTGTGAACTATACTGAAAACGCCGCGGCTCTGGCCACGCTTGAGTGACGGTCCATCGCATCAATAAAATGATAGAATAGACGGGTAAGCGGGTTCCCGCAGTACCCAGTTTTGTTGCAGGGAGCCTCTGGCTGCCTGCTTTTTTTTGCCCGGAAAAAGCGCTTGGCCAGTGAGGGAGGAAACAATGGAAACCATTCAGGATCAGTTCTTTGATGGCGAGCGGCCGCTTTTTGGCAAACACGATGCCCGGCTCATTCGCACGACGTTCGGTGAAGGGGAATCCCCTTTGAAAGAGAGTCGAGACATCACGCTGCGTGACAGTACCTTTACGTGGAAGTATCCGTTGTGGTACAGCAAGCACGTGGATGTGATCAACACGATCTTTGAGACCATGAGCCGCAGCGGCATTTGGTACACCGATGATATTTCACTGCGCAACTGCAGCTTTCAGGCGCCGAAGTTGTTCCGGCGCGCGCATCACATCACGCTGCAAAACGACCACTTTTCAAACGCCGAGGAAACGCTGTGGTCGTGTTCAGACATTGCCATCGAAAATGTGGATGCCAGCGGTGATTATTTTGCCAAGGACAGTGAGAACATCTATGTGGACCACCTGAACCTGATTGGCAACTACGCGTTTGATGGTTGCCGCTACGTCGAGGTGCACAATTCCACCTTGGTCACCAAAGACGCGTTCTGGAACTGCGATCATGTGGTGATTTTTGATTCAGTGATCTCCGGTGAATACCTGGCTTGGAACACGAAGCACCTGACGCTCATCAACTGCACGATCGCCAGCGACCAAGGACTGTGCTACACGGATGATTTGACGCTCAAGAATTGCAAGATGATGGAAACGGATCTGGCCTTCGAGTACTGCACCAATATCGACGCGGAAGTCACGACGCCGATTCGCAGCGTGAAGAATCCCAGCTCGGGTAAGATCCGGGCGAAGGCGATCGGCACGCTGATCTTGGATCCGACAAAAATCGATCCGGCCAAGACTGAAATTATCTGTGATAATCAGCCCAAGGTGGTGCAGTCATGAGTGCGTTTGATCAGATCATCGATCGCAGTGGAACCGATTCGATCAAGTGGGCGGTGAAGCCCGGCGAGCTGCCCATGTGGATCGCCGATATGGACTTCAAAACCGCGCCGGCGATCATTGACGCGATGCAGCAGAAGGTCCAGTTCGGGGTGTTCGGTTATGAGGAGCCCCCGGCTGCGTACTTCAAAGCGGTGGCCGACTGGTATGAAAGCCAGCACGGCGCGCGGCCGGACCCATCGTGGATGTGGTACTGCACCGGCGTGATTCCGGCGGTTTCCTCAGTGGTGCGGCGGGTCTCACACCCTGGCGATAACGTCGTGGTGCAGGCGCCGGTTTACAACATGTTTTACCACTCGATTGAAAATAACGGCCGGCACACGCTGTCTTCAGATTTGGTTTACGATGCGGCCGCTGGGACGTATCACATCGATTTCGCAGATCTTGAGCAAAAGCTGGCAGAACCGCTGAGCACGCTGATGATCTTGTGTAATCCGCACAACCCGATCGGCAAGGCTTGGTCAAAGGCGACGCTGACCCGCATCGCGGAACTATGCTTGAAGCATCATGTGGTGCTGCTTTCAGACGAGATCCATGGCGACCTGGTCTTCGGGGCGCCGGCCTACACGCCGGTTTTCGCGCTGCCTGAAGCCCTTCGCGACAACGCGGTGATCTGTGTGTCGCCGTCCAAGACGTTCAACGTTGCGGCCCTGCACGCGGCGACGGTCATTGTGCCTGGGCAGGCGCTGCGAGAATCGGTGACGCGGGCCATTAACAACGACGAGCTGGCCGAACCCAATCTGCTTTCGCTGCCGGCGAGCATCGCGGCGTACACCCAAGGGGCGGCGTGGTTGGCCGACCTGAAGCGCGTGCTTGCGGCCAATCGGCAGCAGGTTCAAGCTTCCCTGGAAAAAATGCCGGCGGTGCGGCCGGCATTCGAGAATGCGACCTACCTGCTGTGGCTGGACATTTCGGCGCTGCACACCGACAGCGAAACCTTCTGTCGGTTCCTGCGGGCGCAGACCGGGTTGATCCTTTCGGCCGGCAGTGAGTATCGCGGCAACGGGGCTCAGTTTATCCGCATGAACATCGCCTGCCCTCAAGCCATGCTGACAGATGGGTTAGGGCGACTCGCCAAGGGCGTGCAGTTATTTGAACAACAAAATCAATAGGAGGCATTACAATGGCATCTTCGATTTTGAGTGAGACTTATACATTGGCAAATGGTGTGAAGATCCCGAAAGTGGGCTTTGGCACCTGGCAGATCCCTCAGGCAGAGGCGCAGGAAGCAGTGTATAACGCGCTGTCCCTCGGCTACCGGCACATCGACACGGCGCTCGCCTATCAAAACGAGCAAGGCGTCGGCGCGGCCATCAGTTATTCCGGGATCCCGCGTGAGCAGCTCTTTGTGACCACCAAGCTGCCCGCAGAGACGAAGACTTACGCAGGCGCGAAGAAGGACTTTGAGACGTCGCTGAAAAACCTGGGTCTTGACTACGTTGACCTGTACCTGATCCATGCGCCGTGGCCATGGGCCAAGCGCGGCAACTACGACAAGGAAAACAAAGAAGTTTGGAAAGCCATGGAGGAGATTTACCAAAGTGGCCGGGCCAAGGCAATTGGGATTTCCAACTTTGGCGTGCCGGAAATGAAGAACATTTTTGCCGGCGCCAAGGTTAAGCCGATGGTCAATCAGATCCAGTACCACGTCGGCTACACTGAAAACACCATCACCAAGTTTGCCAAGGACAACGGGTTGTTGGTCGAAGCATACTCGCCGTTAGCCACCGGCCGGCTGCTTCAGGACCCAGACCTCACGGCGATGGCCGAACAGTACAACGTGTCGATCGCGCAGCTGGCAATTAAGTTCTGCCTGCAAAATGGCGTTCTGCCGCTGCCCAAGGCGACCCACCGGTTCCACGCCGAGAGCAACACGCAGCTGGACTTCACCATCAGCGATAAGGATATGGACAAGCTGAACAGTCTCGAAGAAGAATAGTGCGGATTCAGATTGTTGCCGTTGCCTGCGGGTGACGGTTTTTTTGTGGCAAAATGACGTTTGCCCACGCGTCAAGGGCTCACCCGCTTGTCAACAAACTGTAATGAAAACGTAGCGCTTTTTGCTTGAATTCACCGCCTGACCCGGTATAATAGGCAAAGCGTACTAAACTTATGGTTTAGTTTGACAAAACCAGGGCTGGGGGTGGCCGAATGGATATTGGTCAGAAGATTCGTGATTTGAGGATTCAGAAAAATCTGACTCAAGAGGAGTTGGGGGAACGCACCGACTTGACCAAGGGGTATATTTCCCAGCTTGAGCATGATCAGTCCTCACCGTCGATGGAGACTTTTTTTGATATCTTGAACGTGCTGGGCCAAACGCCGGCCCAGTTTTTCACTGAGAATAAGAACCAGCAACTGGTATACGCGGTCGCGGATCAGACTGAATACGAGGATGAGGAGCGCGGTTACCAGCTGCGGTGGCTGGTGCCGGAGTCCAATGAGAACGAAATGGAGCCTGTCCACATCACTTTTAAGGCGGGCGGCGAATTCAAAACGTTTGAACCTTCACCGGCTGAGACTTTCATTTATGTGGTGTCAGGGCGAGTGACCCTGCAGCTGGGGAATGAGACCTATTTGGCCAAGCGCGGCGAGACGATTTATTTTCACGCCACGCAGCAGCATCGGATTGTGAACGCGGCGCGCGGCCAAAGTGTGATCCTACTCGTCGCCACGGCGTCGTATCTTTAGGGGGAGTGAAAATTGAGCAAAACGATCATTGAATTGCGGCATGTCAGCAAGGTTTACGGGGACACGACCGTGCTGAAGGACATCAACATTGAAATCGAGCAGGGCAAGTTTTACACGCTGCTGGGCCCCAGCGGTTCAGGCAAGACCACGATCTTGCGGGCGATTGCCGGTTTTCTCGATCCCACTGCTGGTGATGTGCTGTTTGACGGCAAACGGATCAACGACATCCCGGCCAACGAGCGCAAGGTCAACACTGTGTTCCAGGACTACGCCTTATTCCCACACCTGAACGTCTTCGAAAACGTGGCGTTCGGCCTCCGGATTCAAAAGCGCAGTAAAAAAGAGATCGAAACGCGGGTGCATGATGCGCTGAAAATGGTGCGGCTGGAAGGGTTGGCCGACCGCGAAATCGCCGAGCTCTCAGGCGGTCAGCAGCAGCGGGTCGCCATCGCCCGGGCCATTATCCTGGAGCCGGAAGTGCTGCTTTTGGACGAGCCGTTGTCGGCGCTTGATGCCAAGCTGCGCAAGGACATGCAGTACGAACTGCGCGAGCTGCAGCAGCGGCTGGGCATCACCTTCCTGTTTGTCACGCATGATCAGGAGGAGGCGCTGGCGCTTTCCGACGAAATCTTTGTCATGAACGATGGTGAGGTCCAGCAGTCTGGCACGCCGGTCGATATCTACGATGAGCCGGTCAACCATTTTGTTGCCGACTTCATCGGTGAATCCAACATTGTGTCCGGGCACATGGTGCAGGACTACTTGGTGGAATTCAACGGGAAGCAGTTTGAGTGTGCCGATGCGGGGATGCGTCCGAATGAAGCGGTTGAAGTGGTGCTGAGGCCAGAGGACTTAGACATCACCGCAGTGGGGGCCGGGAAGGTCACCGTTGACGTCGACACGCAATTATTCCGCGGCGACTACTACGAAATCGTGGCTTACGATGACGCCAAGAACGAGTGGCTGATTCACTCGACGAATCCCGCCAAAGACGGCGATCGGGTCGACCTGACGTTTGATCCGGAAGATATCCATGTCATGCGGTTGAACGAATCCGAGGAAGACTTTGACGCGCGGCTGGAAAGCTACGAAGGCGAATAGGAGGCGGAGAATGAAAAAATCAACGCAAAACCTGGTCTTTTACGTGCCTTACATTCTCTGGATCCTGCTGTTCGTGATCGCGCCGATGGTGCTGATCGTCTATCAATCCTTCTTCAACATTGAAGGGGACCTCACGCTCAGCAACTACGCCACTTATTTTCAATCCGGCACTTATATCATGATGACGATCAATTCGGTCTGGTACGCCTTCTTGATCACCGCGTTCACGCTGCTGATTTCCTATCCGGCCGCGTATCTGCTGCATTACGCCAAGCATAAGGAGCTGTGGCTGCTGCTGATCATCCTGCCAACCTGGATCAATTTGTTGCTGAAAGCCTACGCGTTCATCGGCATCTTCAGCCAGGATGGCGGCATCAACACGTTCCTGCGCACGGTCGGGCTCGGCACCCACCAGTTCCTGTTCACGGATTTTTCGTTCATTTTTGTTGCCAGCTACATTGAGATCCCGTTCATGATCCTGCCGATTTTTAACGGCATCGAGGAGCTGAACGAGGGGCTGGTGAACGCCAGCCGCGACCTTGGCGCCAAGTGGTGGCAGACGTTCACGCGCGTGATTCTGCCGCTGACCATGAGCGGGGTGAAGGCCGGCGTCCAAGCAGTGTTCATTCCCAGCCTGAGCCTCTTCATGCTGACTCGCCTGATTGGGGGCAACCGGGTCATCACGCTGGGGACGGCCATTGAAGAGCATTTCCTGACGACGATGAATTGGGGCATGGGCTCGACCATCGGCGTCGTGCTGATTGTCGCGATGGTCATCATCATGTTCCTGACGGGTGAGCGGAAGAAGAAGGGAGGACGGCAAGCATGAAAAAGTGGAAATGGTCGAATCTATACCTGATTTTTGTCTTCATCCTGCTGTACGTGCCGATTGCCTACCTGATCATTTACAGTTTTTCCAAGGGCGACACCATGAGCAACTTCCGGGGCTTCACCTGGGCGCATTATAGCGAGCTCTTCGCGGATACCCGGATGATCCAGATCGTGGTCGACACCTTGATGCTGGCGCTGCTGTCCAGCCTGATCGCGACGATCGTGGGGACTTTGGGGGCGCTGGCGATCAGCCGGACGAGCAAGCCCGTCCTGAAAAATACGATCCTGTCGCTGAACAACATTTTGATGGTTTCACCGGATGTCATCATCGGCGCCAGTTTTCTGATCTTTTTCACGGCGCTGCATGTGCCGCTCGGGTTCTTGTCCGTGCTGCTCAGCCACATCGCCTTCTCGATTCCCATCGTGGTGCTGATGGTGCTGCCGCGGCTGTCGGAGATGAGTCCGTCGCTGCTGGATGCGGCGCGGGACCTGGGGTCGACGAATACGCAGACCCTGACCCGGGTGATCATGCCGTTCATTACGCCAGGCATTCTATCCGGCTTCTTCATGGCGTTCACGTACTCGCTGGATGATTTTGCCGTGACCTTCTTCGTCACCGGGAATGGCTTCGAGACGTTGTCCGTTGAGATTTACGCGCGGGCGCGTCAGGGCATCAGCCTGGAGATCAACGCGCTGTCAGGGGTCATGTTCATTTTCTCCCTGGTGCTGGTCATCGGGTACTACTTCATTCAGCGCGGCACGGCTTCACACAAGGCGAAGCTGAAGGCAAAGGGGGCGGCACTCAATGAAACGACTCATTAGCATGGCTGCCGTCATACTGGCCGCCGTCATCGGGCTGGCCTTTTGGAGTAACTCGCTGCAAAAAGCCCAGGGCGCAACGGGTGATAATACGTTGAACCTGGCCAACTGGGGCGATTACATCGATCCGGCACTGGTCAAAAAGTTTGAAAAAGAGTCCGGCTACCACGTCAACTTGGAGACTTTTGACTCCAATGAAGCGATGTACACCAAGATTCAGCAAGGCGGCACCTCCTATGACCTGACCGTGCCTTCCGAATACATGGTCGAGAAAATGGCGCGCGCCAAGATGCTGATCCCGCTGGACAAAAGTAAACTGCACGGGCTGAACAATTACGGTTCGCTGTACATGAACCGGTCGTTTGATCCCGGCAACAAGTACTCGCTACCCTACTTCTGGGGAACGCTGGGGATCATTTACAATGACAAGTTTGTTTCGGCCGAAGAGGTTCAGCACTGGAACGACTTGTGGTCGCCCAAGTTCAAGGACAACATCATGCTGATCGACTCGGCACGCGACATCATGGGCTTTTCGCTGCGGTCGATGGGCAAGTCCATGAACACGACCGACCCGAATACCTTGGCGCTGGCCAAGGCAAAGCTGGATCAGATGTCACCCAACGTCAAGGCCGTCGTCGCGGATGAAATCAAGATGTACATGGCGGCCGACGAGTCTGCTTTGGCCGTGGATTGGTCAGGCGAGGCGGCCGACATGATGGCGAATAACTCACACCTGCGCTATGTGGTGCCGAGTGAAGGGTCTAACCTCTGGTTTGACAACTTGGTCATTCCGAAGACCGCCAAGCATTTCAAGGCCATTTACGCGTTTCTGAACTTCATCACGAAGCCGAAGAATGCCGCCCAAAACGCTGAGTACGTCGGTTATTCCACCCCTAACACAGCCGCCCTCAAGCTGCTGCCGAAGTCCGTGCGGAATGATAAGCAGTTCTACCCGGATGCGGATGTGATCAAGAAGTCTGAGGTTTACAAAGATCTCTCACCGAAAACGGTGGGGCTCTACAACGACTTATACTTGGAATTTAAGATGTATCGCCGTTAGAACTATCGAACGTCGATACTAAAACGCGAGAGACTCATGCTGCTAGGCAGCATTGAGTCTCTCGCGTTTTTACTGATTTAGGTTTAGACAGCGAAAATAGGAATTCCATGCACACGTCCTTAATCACTCATCAGCTAGAAATTGATTAAAATTGTTTTCCTTAGAGTCCAGAATCAAGGTTTTACCGGCGTACAAAGAAACATATATCCCGCGTTTGCGGATTGGATCTGTGATTAATTTTTGTTTGGCCATGGAATCGAGCACAAGTTTTTGCGCCTGCGTTGCCAGTTGCTTGCGGGAACTCAGCACGAGTGAGGAGACTTTTAAGGCATCGGCATGCGCCGCCAAGCGATGGTCTTGGCCGAGCGTCACGCTTTGCAGGTACATCGCCCAGTCATACTCATGTTGAGGGGCCCCGTTTTTCACCGCTTGGCAGCGCCGAATCGCTTGTGTCACTGCTGCTACTGCTTTTTGGCTTGCTCGATCGATCAGGGGTGGTCCCAGATTTTTTGACAGACGCGGGATGGGGTTGTTCGCTGTTCTGCCAATGGAGATTTGGCATGAAGATGCCGATCCCGACTAGAAATAAGCCTGCAGCCGCGGCAAGCTCCGCCAAATGACGGGAGCGCTGAAGCAAAAGGCATCCGATTGAGACAATGATTGTGAGTATGCCAAGGACAATTAAAAGCCAGCTGATATGTGCCATTGACGCTTCCTCCTGTCGCTGAACTTGCTTCCAAATCTGATTGCTTGTTATTGCGGTGAGAACTAGTCTTCATTGTGCGAGCCGAGCGGTGACCGAATGGGGTTAATGGGATGCCTTATATTAGCACGTGGGCAATCAATCTGAAAGCCTCAGCTTTGAACAGACTGTCCCTGTTGGGCGGTGGCGCAGGTTCAGGATTGTAAGGGGATTCGTGGTGGTTGGCGAAATATATCCTCAGACCCGCGAAAAAGACGGGGTCACGCAAGAGAAACGGAGGAATCACTCATGTTCAATCGAGTGTCGCTGACAGGGCATTTAGTGCGAGAAATGGAGCTGAAGAAGACGGCTGGTGGCATCAGTTACGGTTTTTTCACGCTGGCGGTCGCGCGGGGCGCACGGGATGAGCAGGGCAATCATCCCGCTGACTTTATTCGCGCCATCGTGTGGGATAAAAAGGCTGAGTTGATGGCCAGGTATTTACACAAAGGGTCATTAGTTGGGGTGGAAGGAAGATTGCAGTCATACGCGCGTGAGAACGGTGAGGGGCAGCGGCGCACCGAATTGGAGGTCGTGGCGCAAAACATTATTTTCCTCGAGTCGCAAAAGGTTTACGAGTTCAGGCAAGGTCAAAAGGCTCAGCGTGCCGGTGGTGGGGATGCCGGCTCAGGATTTACCCAGGGCGATCCCTTTGATCCCGAGAAAAAAGACGTCGCGATTCCAGAAGAGGATCTACCTTTCTAACGAGACAAGAAAAGCGCCCATCTACAGGCGCTTTTCTTATCCACGTTACTTGTTCTCGTGGAGCTGCTCATTCTTGCGCTGGACGCCTTTTAGCGCTGTATCAAACAGCAGTGCGACGTCCTCAGGTGACTTATCGCTTAAATCCTGCTGACGCAACCATTCTAGCGCGATGGCTTCATCGCGATTGGTCGGGAAAAACTGTGAAGCGTTTTCTGTTGTCATGCTCTCATCTCCTGTGCATATTATGGCACACGAGGGGCGGCTGCGGCCATTTGGCACGCTTTTTTTCGTTCAGCCCCACCTATGCCGCGTTGAGTGTTGGTTTGACCTTCACAGACGCCACCGGCTGGCGACTTGTAAATAAGCGGTTTCTCCCGTATACTAAACGCCAAATGTTTTCTCGAAGATCTGGCGGTCGCGACGCACTGCAGTCGCACAACAAAGGAGACGGCGAATGTACAAAGCAGCATTAGTTCTTGAAGGGGGCGCCTTGCGCGGCCAGTACACAGCAGGCGTGCTCGACACGTTCTTGACGCACGACGTTCATTTCGAGTTAGTCGTCGGCGTTTCTGCTGGTGCGCTGTGTGGGACGAACTATCTCTCCGAGCAGATTGGGCGCACGAACGCGATCAACACGAAGCATCGCACGGACAAGAATTATATCTCGGTCGGGCGCGCACTGCATCACCAGGACATCATCAATTTGGATTATCTTTTCGGCGAACACGGCGGCGACTGGGAGAATTTTGATGACCGAACCTACCGCACTTCCCGCAGTGAGTTTGTCGTTGTGGCGACCTCGATCGAGCTGGGTCACGCGGTTTACTTCCGGCATCCCCAAGGGCGTGATATGGTGGCCGACCTGAAGGCGAGTGCCGCGATGCCGTTCATTTCGGCTGAGGCCTACACCAGTGCGGGGCCATGCCTGGACGGCGGCATTGCCGATTCGATTCCCTTCGAGTACGCGCAGCACCGCGGGTATGACAAAGTGGTCGTCATTCGCACTCGCGAGCGTGCCTATCGCAAGTCGCCGACGAGCCAGGTCCTGCGCCGCGCCTATCAGCGCGCCTTTGCCGCCCATCCGACGTTTGTTCAGACCGCAATTGCCCGGCCGGAGATGTATAATCGGCAGGCGGCGGCCTTGGAACAATTGGAAAAGGCCAATCAGGTCTTTGTGATCGCACCTGAGCAGCCGGTGACCGTGGGCCGGCTGGAGCACGATGTCGATAAGCTGAAGGCGCTGTACCAGACCGGGACGACCGAAGCGGCTTCAGCTTTACCGGCGATGCGTGACTACCTGGAGCAGGACTAGCCAGCAGGATTAACGGCGGCGCCGACCGACCTGTTTGTCGCACCACCGGTTTGTTGTGTTTGCAGCACCGCTTTTGTATACTGGGAGCATCAAGCGGGAGGGGTGGCCATGCTCGAATACGAAACCATTGCCAGTCAGTTCGAGAAGGATCAGAAAATCAATTTTGATCAGATCCTGCAGCAGGTGATCGCCGGCTGGCAACAGACGGGCCGCCGTCCGCGGCTTCTGATGCACTCGTGCTGCGCGCCGTGTTCGACTTACACGTTGGAATATTTGACGCAGTATGCCGACGTCACGATTTACTACTACAATCCAAATATTCACCCGCGCATGGAGTACGAACGGCGCAAACTCGTGCAGGAACGTTTCATCGCTGATTTTAATCAGCGGACTGGGAACACGGTACGCTTCATCAGTGCCGAGTATCGCCCGAGCGATTGGCTCGCGCACACCAAGGCGCTGAAAGACGAACCCGAAGGCGGGGCGCGGTGCAAAGTCTGCTACAACTTTCGGCTGGACGCCGTGGCCCAGAAAGCCCGGCAGTTGGGCTTTGACTATTTTGGCAGTACCTTGACCATCAGCCCAAGTAAAAATGCGCAGTGGATCAACGAAGGTGGGCTGGAGATCCAACACATTTACAATGTGGCTTACCTGCCTAGCGACTTTAAAAAGCGTGGGGGTTACGCCCGCTCCGTGCAGATGTGCAAAGAGTACAACGTTTACCGGCAGTGTTACTGCGGCTGCTTATTTGCGGCCAAGGCGCAAGGCGTGGACCTCAAGCGCGTGAATCGCGAGGCCACCGCGTATGTTGCGCAGCACGAAGGCGATGATTTTAACGGGATTCAGTTTCGGCTTCACCGTCAGGCCCAGTAGCTCGCATTGAATGCGGGCTATTTTTGTCCTTGCCGGTTGTTTTTAGCCAGGCAGCGTCCTACATTAAAGACGGATGGAACCGGTTACGTCAGGAGGAGGCGAGAACGATGGCAAAAGAACCAGAGATACCAGGGCTTGGTGTCGACTACTCGTTGGTCTTTGATCAGCCCCAGGAAGAGCGCGCGGTCCGCTTGGCGCTGAATCCGGTCGTGGCTTACCTGCGGCCCTACAAGGGCGGTTATCGTTTCAGCTCCAACCTCGGACCCACAGCGCTCAGTGTTCGCCTTAAGCGCGCACTGAACCTGCCGTCAAGAACGTTTACGCTTCAGTCAACCAGTGCGGCGTTCAATCCGCTATTCTAAGGTCGGCTGTTGCATGATTAGCCCAAAAGAGCCACCATTCCGGTTTGAATGGTGACTCTTTTAATCTACCCGCTGGCTTCTGCGAACCTGCTGATGAGTGGCGCTTGCGAGTGCGCGATCAGCCTCAAAGTCTAGCCAAGCCTGGTGAGTTGCCGGGTTCGCGCCGGGGTCTGGCAGCATCGAGGTTGGTCGGCCCGCTTTTAGCCACTGCTGACGGTAGTGATGAAGCTGATCCATCATCTTGATGCGCACGGCAGGTTTGCGCGCCGCCCATCCAGAAATTTTCGGGCGGATCGGCACGCGTGCCATACTGACAAATTCCTCTTCTGGGTGCGGCGAAAAATCAACGAGGTGTTCCTTGGTCACCAGGCGCTGGATATGCCGCGCCCCGTCTAGCGCGGGCAATCGCCGCGCGCCTTTCACCAACCTTGTCAACGCTGATTTGCGGGTGGCGAGTTCTTTCTGGTGAAGACGCCGCAACTGACGTAACAAAGCCGGTGAGCTCTGGGTAAAAGCGTTCTCTTCCCGCCGCTGCAGCGTTTCTAGATCAATGTCTCCTGCCTGGTAGGCGGTCTGCCAAGCGGTGAATTGCTTGATTTGCCGCCCACGGAAGGACTGGCCACGCTGCAGCTTCGCGAGGCCGTTACGATCAAGCGTCGCAATGGCCCTTCGCACGGCGGTCAAGGCTTGGGCATGCTGACTGTGTAGCAGCGAGAACGAAAGCACCCAGCCGGTGACTGCCAGGCGCTCTCCCAGTGACCAGCTTGCCCCTCGGGCGGCCAGGGTCTTGGATAAGACAACGGTGACGATCTGACTCGGTAAAGCGAGCGGCTCGCCGCTTTCGGTCTGAAAAGTATCTGCATAGATCACCAGCAGCGGCACGTTCGCCACTTCACCAGTTGGGGTCAGGACACTGCGCGTCATTCCGTCGCAGACCCAGCCGGCCACGCGCAACGCAAAGCCGGGTGGTTTCTGAATGATGAGCTTAAAGGCCATTTTTGACGCCTCGCTTTCTCCTTTGCAGTCAGTGTACACCGCGTTAATGACAGCGAGAAGCGATTCGCCTCGGCCGGGCAGCAGTAACAGTGGCCACCAGCTCATTGACAAAAATCACCATGGCCGAGTCAAAATTTTTGCGAGTGGCCCTGACCCATGTTATCTTGACAGTGGAAGAAGGGAGCCGCGGCCAGCGCAGCCTTGGCATCACTACCCGGACACCTCCTGACGGTCCAACCCGCATTCTGGGTCGATCAGGCACACCGAGCCTTCAGATCTGTTTGGCGATGAAGCCCACACCGACACTGTGGGGCCCCTTCAAGGGCGTGTGGAAGGATGCTGCTGCCACTTTCCTAGCTTAATCAAGCGACTTGCCGTGGTGACGCGGCAGGGGTAGCAGGGCGCCGGGCAACCGGAGCAATCAAACAGCCGCGAGGAGCGCGGCCAGGGACACCATTTCACGGCGAAATGGTGTCTTTGTCGTGCTTTTTTCAACGGACAGCGCTCTGGCATTGAAGCCGACAAAAAACCGACCAGTTTGACGTTCAAACTGGTCGGTTCAAAATGATGGCTAAGCGACTGCTTTACTAGTGATGCCCAAGCGACGCCGGTCGATCCACTTGCGTAGCTGTTCAATCAGGAAGATCGGAATTGGAATGGCGAAGAGGAAGAGCCAGTCGCTGCCTTGAAGCACTGTGGTGTTGAAGAGTTCCTGCACACCAGGCGTCATGGTCAGGAAGGCGAACAGAATGACTTCAAACACGATCCCGTACCAGACGCGGCGGTTGGAGAACAGGCCGACTTGCATGACCGAGGCCGTCTTGGTCCGGCAGTTCAGGGCGTTGGCGATCTGGGAGAAGACGATCGCGCCGAGCACCATGGTCGTCGCCCGGGAGTAAACCTGACCGGAGGCGGCTAGGGCGATGCTTGGCCAACCGTTTTGCACATTGACGAAGAAGTACGCAAACGTGGAAACGGCGGAGCTAATGAGGCCGTACCAGAGGAAGGCTTTCCAAACCACGGACTTGTTCATGAGGTGCGCGTTCTTGGCACGCGGTGGCTGCTGCATGATCCCAGGTTCGGCTCGTTCGGAGCCCAGCCCCAGCGCAGGCAGCATGTCGGTGCCCAGGTCAACGGTCAGGATCTGCATGACCGTCATTGGGAGTGGAATTAACCCACCGGAGAACAGGAACAGGGCGGAAGGCACGGCTTCTGGCACGTTAGAGGTCAGAATGTAGGTCAGGAACTTCTGCAGGTTAGAGTAGACGGTCCGGCCTTCCTCAATGGCGGCAACGATCGAAGCAAAGTTATCATCGGTGAGGATCATGTCCGCGGCGTCTTTGGCAACGTCAGTCCCGGTGACCCCCATGGCGACCCCAATGTCGGCCTTCTTCAGGGCAGGCGCATCGTTCACCCCGTCACCAGTAGAGGCAACAATTTCGCCGTTCTTTTGCAGGGTCGAAACGATCTTGTACTTCTGTTCAGGCGCAACGCGGGCAAAAATGATCTCACCCTTCAGCGCGTCCTGCAGTTCAGCTTCGCTCATGGCCTCAAGTTCAGTACCGGTCACGACGCGCGCTTTGTCAGAGGTCAGACCAATTTTGACGGCGATCGACTTGGCAGTCAGCGAGGAGTCCCCGGTGACCATGATGATCTTGATGTTGGCTTCATGGCACTTCTTGACGGCGTCGTAAATTTCTGGGCGCGGTGGGTCAGCCATGACAGTCAGGCCGACGAAGGTCAGGTGATTTTCGGCTTCTTCGATGGTCAAATTATCCAGTTGCTTCTGCTGATCAGATTCGGCCGGAATCTCACGGTAAGCGGCAGCCAGGGAACGCAAGCCAAGCTTGGCGTACTTTGTGTTTGCGACGTCAATGGCGCGGCGGTCATCGTCAGTAATCGGCCGAATCTTGCCATCGACCTGAATCGTGTCACACTGGTGCACAATGTCTGACAGCGAGCCTTTGACGCAGACGGCCAGGGTGGAATCATTGATCTGGTGGACCGTGCTCATCCGCTTACGGTCGGAGTCAAAGGAAAATTCCTTGACCCGCGGGGTTTCTTTATTGGCTGCGGCCAAATCGTAGCCAGCCTTTTGAGCGAGAATGATCAACGCCGCTTCGGTTGGGGTGCCTAGGATTTTAGGCTTGCCGTTGTCTTTATCCTGCTGAACCTGGGTATCATTGTTGAGGGCCGAAACGCTGATCAGCCGGTTCAACTCTGGTTCTTTTGCAGGATCGACTTTTTGCCCGGCAAGCTCAATGTGGCCATTGTTCACGTAGCCCTGCCCGGTGACGATGTATTCCTTACTACGGGTCCAAACATGGTTGACCGTCATCTGGTTCTGGGTCAGCGTCCCGGTCTTATCCGAACAAATCACAGTGGTTTCGCCCAGTGTTTCCACGGAGTTCAGATCCTTGACCAGTGCGTGCTTTTTAGCCATTCGGGTGACGCCTTGCGCCAGACTCAGAGAAACCGTTGGCAGCAGGCCTTCAGGGATGAAGGCAACAATCATGCCCAGTGCAAAGATGAACGCTTTGGCGACAGGGTAGTGAACGAAGAAAATCGAAGCGACGAAGAAGGCGATTCCGATGCCAATGGCAATGATGGAAATCTGCCGAGTCAGGTGATCCAACTCGATGGCCAACGGACTCTTGGCCTTTTTCTGTTGCTGCGTCAGCGCCGCAATTTTCCCAAACTCAGTGTGCATCCCGGTGGCGATGGCCACCGCTTTACCAGTGCCGGCACCAATGGTGGTCCCAGCATAAATCAGGTTGCTTTCGGCAAACTGACCTTCGCCTGGGTCGTATTTCACAAATTTGGACTCTGGTACTGATTCACCAGTCAGCGCACTTTGGTCAACTTGCATCGAGGTGGCCTCGATCAACCGGGCATCCACTGGGATCGAGTTGCCGGCTTGGAGCATGAAAACATCGCCAGGGACCAGCTCGGTGGCATTTTTTTGCTCCAATTTGCCATCGCGATAGACCTGCGTGTAGGTCGGCAGCATGGCCATCAGTGAATCTGTGGCTTTTTTGGCCTGGAACTGTTGCCAGTAGCTGAACAGCCCGTTAATGATGTCGACCAACCAGATCGCGATCCCCAGTTCCAGCGTTCCGGAAAAGATCGCAACGAACCCGGACACCCACAAGAGAATCGCCATCAGACTGGTGAAGTTCTTAATGAATGCCTTGAAACGAGATTCACCCTGGGCTTTGGTGATCGTATTATCCCCGTACTGGGTGAGCCGCTTTTTTGCTTCGGCCTCACTAAGCCCAGTGGCGGTGGTATTGAGATCCTTTAGGACCTCATCAGGTGAATCAGTCGCGTACTGTGCTTTTTTTTCTGTCACAGACATAATCTTTCTAACCTCCACGTTTCGGCATGCGCCGAAAAAATGGCCCGGCTGGGCCGGGCACCCCAAACTTTACGGCCAATTGACCGTGTGGTTCATAGAGCCATTCTAACGCTTTGGCGCCGATTGAACACCCATTTTTGCGGTTTGTTCAAGCGCTTTAAACGGGTGCGCGCAAAACGCCAGCCGACTCGCGATGGCAAGCCGTGCTGGCGTTTTAGCAAAATGAGAAATTGATTAATTTGCGTGAATCAAATCGCGCAATTCGCCGATCAGCTCGTTCGGATGACGGGTGGCGCGAGCGACGGTTTTAATGTTCAGCAGGTCCATGTCAGTCAGGTTATGCGAGATCGAGTTCTTGCCGTAAGAGCCGGTGCCAAGCGTTAACGACGGGGTCAGCTTGTTGAACAAGCCGCCAATGCCACCGAGTGAGGCGGGAGAATTGACCAAGATGCGGCAAGCTGGCATGCTTTCGCCAAATGCCGCAATGACCTTTTCGTCGGTCGTGTGGAGTGCCGCAGTGTGACCGAGGCCACCATAGTTGAGGAGGGCCTGGCACAGGTCGAAGGCGCTGGCCTGGTCATTGGCGATGTACAGGCCCAACACCGGGCAGAGCTTTTCCCCGGAAAGCGGGAAATTCTGGCCGATGCCGTCGAGCTTGGCAATCAGCAGCTTGGTGCCTTTTGGTACGCTGAGCCCGGCCTTCTTTGCAATCGTTTCTGCACTCTGGCCGGCGATTGGCCCGCGGACGGTGTGACGCTGAGGATCGATCACCGCGTCGCTGAGTTGCGCAATTTCAGTTTCAGGAACAAAGTAGGCACCGCGCTCACTGAAGGCTTTACGAACAACCGGGTAAATCTCGCGATCAACGACGATGCTGTTTTCGGAGGCGCACACCATCGAGTTGTCAAAAGACTTACTTAATAGGATATCGTTGACCGCAGCATCGATATCGGCAGTTTTTTCAATGTAGGCTGGCGCATTGCCGGGGCCCACGCCCAGTGCCGGTTTGCCGGTGGAGTAGGCCGCTTTGACCATGCTGGGGCCGCCGGTCGCGAGGACCAAAGCGACACCCTGATGGTTCATGAGTGCGCTGGACGCCTCAATGCTGGGGTGCTGAATGCACTGAATCAGCCCCGCTGGGGCACCGGCTTTGACGGCCGCGGCCTCCAGCACCTTGACCGTTGCCGCGCCGCACTGCTGAGCCTGCGGGTGCAGACCAAAGATGATCGCGTTTCTGGTTTTCAGGGCAAGAATCGCTTTGAAAATGACGGTCGAGGTGGGGTTCGTGACCGGCGTGACCCCAGCCAAAACACCGAGCGGTTCCGCATATTTGGTCAGGCCGTTGACTTTGTCGTCTTCGATCATGCCGACGGTTTTATCGTCCTTGATCGAATTCCAGATGTATTGACTCGCGTAGATGTTCTTGATGGCCTTGTCTTCTGCGTTGCCGCGGCCGGTTTCTTTCCACGCGAGGAACGCGAGGTCCTTCGCGTGCGCTCTGGCGGCAGTTGTGACCGCGCTAGTGACCGCGTCGACTTGCGCCTGGCTGAATTTAGAGTAGGCGTTGAACGCGAGCTGAGCGCGGCCAACCAACGTGTTGACTTCGGCGGCAGGGTCCGCCTGTTTATTAACTTGCTTGATTGCAGTAACTTTTGCCATGTTTGTTACATCTCCATGTCTTGATTACCTTCATCCTAACGCGTTGAAAATGGATGTAAACAAGGTGAAAACATGGTATAACAGGCATCAATCAGTGTTTCAGAAAACGTGCCTGGAGGCGGTGGACGACTTGAGACTGAGGAACTCTGTGTACATTTTCACGAGGTCATGAACTGGATGCAATCGAATTCATTCTGGCTGTATTGGTACAGAAAAATATTTTCCCGAAACAGTCACTGACAGGCCCGCAAAGAAGAACCCGGCGGCCGTGGTATAATAAGTCGATAATATAAATGGAGGACAGGCTATGCAGGATTTTCTCAGTAACATACTGCGCTGGTCAACGCTGACCAATTTGATCGATATCCTGGTCGTCTGGTATGTGGTCTACCGTCTGATCATGCTGGTACGCGGGACTAAGGCCGTTCAGCTGCTTAAGGGCGTCTTTGTGATCGTCGTGATCAAGATTGTTTCCCTTGTCTTGCAGCTGCACACTGTGGGCTATATGGTCGATATGATCATTACCTGGTCCGTGCCTGCGATGGTCATCATTTTTCAGCCGGAGATCCGGCGTGGCCTGGAACATCTTGGCCGCGGGTCGGTTCTGCCATGGACCAAAACCGACGAACACCAGCAAGAAGAGCGGTTGGTCAAGGAGCTGGATAAAGCGATCCAGTACATGAGCAAGCGGCGAATCGGGGCGCTGATCACCATTCAGAAAAACACTGGGCTCGAGGATTACATCGAGACCGGGATCCCAATTGATGCCGACGTTTCCGGCGAGTTGTTGATCAATATTTTTATTCCGAACACCCCGCTGCACGATGGGGCGGTCATCATTCGGGACAATCGCATTGCCGTGGCTGCCGCGTACCTGCCGCTTTCTGAGAGCAATTTGATTCCCAAGGAGTTGGGCACTCGGCACCGGGCGGCGGTCGGGATCAGTGAAGTGACTGACGCGTTGACCATTGTCATTTCCGAAGAGACTGGCGGCGTGACCGTGACGACCAACAATTACTTGATTCGCGATTTGACCCGCACGGATTACCTGAAGCTGTTCAGGGCCCAGCTGATTCCTCAAGATTCTGAGAAACAGAATTGGTTTCAGACGTTCTTCTCTGATTTGAAGCGCAAGGGAGGGACCAAGCGATGAAATTCAACTTCAGTAAGCTTTGGGACAGTAAGTGGTTCTACCGCATCCTCGCATTGGTATTAGCCATTGCGTTGTTTGGCTACGTCAACGCGGAGCAGATCAACCGGACGCAAAGCAATGGCAACAATGGGTCGGCTGTGACCGCCACGACCAAGCGGACCCTGCGCGTGCCGTTGGAATTAAAGGCCGATACGGACAAGTATTTCATCACGGGCTATCCGCAGCACGTCAGCGTTGATTTGGAAGGCAGTGCCAGTCTGGTCACCGTCACCGCCAACACGCTGAATTTTCGGGTGATCGCGGATCTCACCGGCCTTGGCGTTGGCACGCACACGGTCAAGCTCAAGGAACAAGGGCTGAACAAGGACCTGACCTACGCCATCAAGCCAGAGACCATCAAGGTGACCATTCAGGACCGGCGCACGCGTAAGATGCCGATCCAGGTCAAGTACAATGAAGATAGTTTAGCCCCTGGGTACACGGCCGACACGGCCCAACTGGGGTCGGAAACTGCTGAGGTCACCGGCGGCAAGGGCGAAATTAATCGCGTTTACCAAGTCGTTGCCAATGTTGTGCTGACGCGCAACACCAAGGCGGACGTCGACCAGGAAGTCCTGCTTCAGGCGCTGGATGAGGATGGGAACACCTTAAATGTCGTGATTTCACCGGCCACCGTGCACGTTCATTTACCGGTCAGCCTGCCAAGCAAGAAAGTCTCGGTGGTGCTGAAGCAGACTGGTACCGTTCCGCATGGGACCAGTTTCACCTTGAATACGGACACGACCAGTGCCACTATTTATGGCAGTCGGGCGGCTTTGCGCAAGATTGACTCGTTGACGGTCCCAATCGATGTTTCTAAAATCAATAAGAGCACCACGATTACGGTGCGGCTGACCGCAGCGGCGGCCGGAATTGTTTCCAGTGATCCACGTACCATCAAGGTGCATGTTACGCTAGTCACCGACCCAACTGCGAATGGCACCACAGGCAGTGGTGCTGGCAGCAGTAGTTCAAGCAGCGCAAGCAGCAGTTCATCAAGCACCGCCACTAGTTCGACTGAGAAATAACCTTCGCATTTAAAAAAATAGAGAAATGAGGCATTTGGCATGACGAAGTATTTTGGCACTGACGGGGTTCGGGGTATCGCAAATCAGGAACTGAGTCCAGAGCTCGCTTTTCGATTGGGGCGCTGCGGCGGCTACGTGTTGACCCAACACGCAAAAGACACCGCCAAAAAGCCTTTGGTGCTGGTCGCAAGAGACACGCGGGCGTCTGGCGAAATGCTGGCCGAGTCGCTGATTTCGGGCCTGCTGTCCGTGGGCATCGAAGTGCTGTCGCTGGGTGTCATCACGACGCCGGCCGTGGCCTACCTGATCAAGGTGCAAAGTGCCGATGCAGGGATCCAAATCTCTGCCAGTCACAATCCGGCCGAGGACAACGGCATCAAGTTCTTCGGGCCTGACGGCTACAAGTTGTCAGATGACACTGAGGACGAAATCGAAGCCTTGCTGGACGCTCCGGAGGACACCCTGCCGCGCCCGGCGGCCGAGGGGCTTGGCCACGTCAATGATTATCCAGAAGGCGCACTGAAGTATACGCAGTTTCTGGAGCAGACACTGTCTGACGATCTGACTGGCATTCACGTGGCACTCGATGCGGCTAACGGGGCGACAAGCGGTCTGGTCGCTCGGCTGTTCGCTGATCTGGACACGGAGTTTGAGACGATGGCAACGCACCCTGATGGCATCAACATCAACAAAGGCGTTGGGTCAACCCATCCGGAGGCCTTGGCCAAGTTTGTTGTGGACAAAGGGGCGCAGGTCGGCCTTGCCTTTGATGGCGACGGCGACCGCTGCATTGCGGTCGATGAAAAGGGCCAAATCGTTGACGGCGACAAGATCATGTTCATCTTGGGCAGTTACATGAAGGCACAGGGGCGGTTGAAGCAGGACACCGTCGTCACGACCGTGATGTCCAACCTCGGCATGTATAAGGCCTTGGAAGCAAACGGCATGAAGTCCGTACAGACGGCGGTCGGCGATCGGCACGTCTCAGAGGAAATGCGCGCTCACGGCTATAACATCGGCGGCGAGCAAAGCGGCCACGTGATTTTATTCGATTATCACAACACTGGTGACGGCATGTTGACTGGGATCCAGTTGCTGAACGTGATGAAGAAGACTGGCAAACCGCTCTCCGAACTGGCGGCGCCGGTTCACACATATCCGCAGAAGCTGGTCAACGTGAAGGTTCAGGACAAGAACAATTGGAAGCAGTATCCCGCGATTCAGGCGGCCATTGACACCGTCGAAAAAGAAATGGCCGGCGACGGGCGCGTGCTTGTGCGGCCCAGCGGGACTGAGCCGCTGCTGCGGGTAATGGCCGAGGCCAAAACCACGGATCTGGTCAATCAGTACGTCGATCAAATCGTGGCTGTGGTTAAAAGTGAAATGGGCGGCGAAGCGTAATCATTTTCTAATGGGTCCCTGGCTAGGGTAAAATCTAGTCAGGGCCTTTTTGTTTGCGAGAGCCACTATACCAATGTTTTAAAAAATACCTATACCACCGTTCAAAATAATTGACAGTGTTCCGCCATACGGCTATATTTGGTGGTACATCATCCAAACCAATTTGGCAAGAATGGTTTATACCAATATAAAAAAGAATGGACGTGTGACTATGTGTGGAATTGTTGGCGTTGTCGGTAAGAAGAATGCAACTGAAGTGCTGCTGAACGGCTTGGAAAAGCTGGAGTACCGTGGGTACGATTCCGCCGGCATTTATGTCAATGGGGGCAGTGGTCACGACTACCTGGTGAAACGGGTGGGTCGGATCAGTCAGTTAGTTGCCGGGGTGGGGCCAGAGGTCCAGGGCACGATGGGCATTGGGCACACGCGCTGGGCGACCAATGGGAAGCCGACGGTGGCCAATGCCCATCCGCACGTCTCCAACGACGAGCGTTTCTACTTGGTGCACAACGGCGTCATCACCAACGCGGCGGCTTTGCGGGCGAAGTACCTCAGTGATGTTGTCTTTGCCGGGCAAACTGACACCGAGGTCGTGGTTCAACTGATTGCCGCTTTTGCTCGTGACGGGCTGACCGCGAAGGCGGCATTTGCGAAGACCCTGAGCCTGCTTGAGGGCTCATACGCCTTTTGCCTGGCTGATCGGACCGATCCGGCTCATCTGTACGTTGCCAAGAACAAAAGCCCGCTGCTGATCGGCAAGGGCGCCGGCTTCAACGTGGTTGCCTCAGATGCGCTGGCGATGCTGCAGGAAACCGACCAATTCATTGAGCTCAACGATGGCGAACTCGTGACGCTGACTGCAGACCAGATCACAATTGAAAATGCCGCGGGTGAGCAGTTGGACCGCGCCCCAATCACAGTCACCATTGATGCGGCCGATGCGGAAAAAGGCACGTTCCCGTTTTATATGCTGAAGGAGATCTCCGAGCAGCCAGCGGTGATGCGGCGCTTGGTTTCCCGCTATGTCGACGATGCGGGGACGCCGCAATTCGATTCGGCCATGCTCTCGGCGTTGGCGGCGGCCGACCGGTTGTACATTGTGGCGGCCGGCACGAGTTACCACGCCGGGCTTGTCGGCCAGAATCTGTTCGAGCACCTCGCTGGGGTGCCAACAGAGGCTTACTTGGCGTCCGAGTTCGGTTACCATCAGCCACTGCTTTCCGCCAAACCCATGTTTATTTTCCTCACGCAAAGTGGCGAGACGGCCGACATTCGCCAGGTCTTGGTCAACGTTAAACAGGCCGGCTACCCTTCCTTGACCCTGACCAATGTGATCACCTCAACGCTGGCACGAGAAGCAGACTATGCGGTTGAGCTAGGTGCAGGCCCTGAAATTGCCGTGGCTTCAACCAAGGCCTACACGGCCCAAGTGGCGGTCGAGGCGCTGTTGGCTAAAGCCCTGGGCCAGCACAAGGCACTGCCACTGGCTGCAGCGTTTGATGTGGCCCACCAACTGAGCCTGGCTGCCACCGGTCAGCAGGCGCTCATCGATCAGCAGGACAAACTCCATGAACTGGCCACAGAGATGTTTGCGCAAACCCGCAACGCCTTCTTCATCGGTCGCGGCACGGACTACTATGTCAGCCTCGAAGCCGCCTTGAAGTTGAAAGAGATCTCATATGTCCAGGCGGAGGGCTTTGCCGCCGGGGAGCTGAAGCACGGGACAATTGCGTTGATTGAGCAGGACACGCCGGTGGTCGCGTTCATCACCGATCCCATCACCGCGGCGCGCACGCGGAGTAATGCGGAAGAGGTGGAAGCCCGCGGCGCCAAGGTGCTGCGAATCGCTTCCGCGGCCTTGGCCGAGCCAGGCGATCAGTTGATCGTCGATGACCTGGATCCAATGCTCACCCCGCTGTTGACGATTATTCCGGGGCAACTGCTGGCCTACTTCACCAGCCTTGACCGCGGCTATGACGTCGATCGGCCGCGCAACCTCGCTAAGTCGGTCACGGTTGAGTAGCTGAGTTTAAAAAAAGCCCCCCACGATCTGTTCTGCGCATGTGTGCAGTTCGATCGTGGGGGGCTTTGGCGTTTCCTAGGCGAGTGACTTTGCCTGGCGCAGTTGGTTGCAGCCAGGTGAATACGCTCAGCCGATAAAGTTCTTACTTTGCAGCGCTTTTTCGGAGTAATCATCTGCCGGGCCATAGCCGTGGCCCAAAAGGTCGTTGATGTAAAGCCGGTTGTAGACAAACGAGAAGACCAGCCCCACGAGTGCCCCACCAAAGCCGAAGGTGGGGATGCCGAGGATGATCGTAATCGCTAATAGAATAAAGAACCATTTCCAGTCGCCGCGCACCAAGGGCACGAGCACCCCGAAAAAGAAGGTCGTCCATGAAAAGCCAATCTTTGCCTGCTTGATTTGCCGAGTCGCTGGATTTGTCAGATTTATTTTCATTTTTCCCATCCCAATATTTATTGACAGTGTTTTGCCTGCGCTAATTATAGCGAATTCTACGCGGTATAGACAGTGATTCCAGCGGCGGCGCCTCACCTGTGCCATTAGTGCTTCCACGCCTTAGGCCAAGGCGGCTGCCAGGTGGGGGAAGGGAGTCGTGTCGGCACCGGGGCTTGTGCTAAACTAATTTGAGCGGAGGGGTGTCGATGCTAAAAAAATACAATTGGCTCTGGCTGGACCTGGGCCTCATGGTCGTCTTATTTATCAGTTCAAGCATGCCGTACCACGATCAAAGCATCGTGCCAGAGCTGCACGCACTACTGCCAGCGCATTCCGGTTGGGCGTGGCTGAACCACATTAGTTTTTACTGGGCGGCGCAACACGTCTCGATTAGCGCGATGGGGCTGGCCGGATTCGTTGAGTTCTTCGTCCGGAAACTGGCGCACTTTACCGTCTTTTGCCTAATCGGGCTGGCGGCTGTGCTGGGCTTGAGGGCGCGCGTCCAGCCGAGTTGGTTGAGACTGGTGCTGGCACTGCTCAGCAGCACCGGGGTGGCGGCGCTGGACGAGTTTCACCAAATGCTGACTGCCGACCGCACACCGCTGTTTCAGGACGTGATACTGGACACGGTTGGCGCACTCGTCGGGATCGGCATCGCGCTGCTGGTCACTCAGCGCCGCCGTCGGCCCAAGAAGCGCTCTGCGGCGCGTTGAACCGGCGCCTGTTTTTTGCTATACTCAATAGCGTTTATGTGCATACTAATTTTTCGAAAAGAGGGTTTAAGATGTCAGGACATTCCAAGTGGCACAACATCCAGGGCCGTAAGAACGCTCAGGATGCCAAGCGCGGTAAAATTTTTCAAAAAATCTCCCGTGAGCTTTTCATGGCAGCAAAGCAAGGTGGTTCTGACCCAGACAACAACCCGTCGCTGCGGTTGGTCATGGATAAAGCCCGGGCAGCCAACATGCCCAAGGACAATATCAAGCGCGCGTTAGATAAAGCTGAGGGTGGCGACACCACTCAATACGATGAAGTCCAATACGAAGGATACGGCCCAGCCGGGATCGGCGTCTTGGTCGAAGCGCTGACCGATAATAAAAACCGGACTAGCTCCGATGTGCGCGTGGCCATCACGCGTCACGGTGGCACGATGGCCGGGGCCGGTGCGGTGTCTTACATGTTTAACAGCAAAGGCTACTTCGTGATCAACCGCGAAGGACTGGATGTCGATGAGGATCAAATGCTTGAGGCGGTACTTGAAGCTGGTGCTGAGGATCTCCAGACGTCCGACGACGAGTTTGAGATTTATACGGATCCCAAAGATTTTGCTGCGGTCCGCGATGCGCTGGAGTCTCAGGGCTTCCACTTCACGACTTCAGAGCTGACGATGGTGCCTGAAAACACCGTGCCGATTCCTGAAGATAAGCTTGAAACCTTCCAGAACATGATTGATGCGCTGGAAGATAATGACGACGTGCAGAATGTTTACACATCGGCCCAGTGGCCTGACGAAGCCCCTGCCAACTAAGTTCATTTGAACGTGCTTGACCTGACACCCCTCAGATTTGAGGGGTGTTTTTGTGTGGCTGGCGAAATCTTTTGACGAGGTGAGAAAGATGGAGTCGGGATTGCTTGAGGTTTTTGCAAAAGCACGTGCTGTTTTCGCCAGTGACGTCTATTTTCTCTCCAAGCCGGAAGGGATTTTGGTGGTGGTGCGTACGGCCGCTGGGTGGGCGCAAACCGAGATCAAGTCGGCGGCGGAAGGCACCAGCTGGATCCGGGCCCTGAAATACGATGCCGGGATGAATGTGGCGGAAACGCGGCGGCCGCAGCTCGGAGCCTTGCCGTTAAATGAGCTGGGCGTCACTCTGCGCCTCAGCACCGTGGGTGATTACACGAATCAAGAGGCGCTGGTGGCGCGGCTGATTTATGGGGTGCCGGGGTTGGATCAGTGGACGGAACCCATCGTTAACGATCTGGTCACTCGGCTGGCTGATCATCGGATGCTGGCCTTGTGCGGGCCGACCGGCAGCGGCAAAACGACGTTACTTTATCAAGTGGCCATGGCCTTGGGGACGGCGCAGATGGTGATGACCATTGAGGACCCGGTGGAAATTGCGGCCCCAGAATTCCTCCAGCTGCAGGTCAACCCGGAGGCGGGAATGAGTTACGCCAGTCTGCTGAAGGCCGCACTGCGCAAGCGCCCCGATGTCTTGGTGATCGGCGAGATTCGCGATTTTGAGACCGCGCAGGCGGCCTGTGAGGCGGCGATTTCCGGGCACATGGTGTTGACCACCGTCCACGCGCAAACAGCGGCGCAGGTGCCGCTGCGTCTGATTGCGCTGGGCGTGGCTAAGCCGCTGGTCAATGCCGCGCTGAGGCTGAGCGCGGATGTGCGCTTGGTCAGTACGCCGGTCGTGCACCCGGTGGTATCAGTGGTCGTTCACAAGGAGGACAGCCATGCGTAAGCAGCGGATCCCGTTAGCCGTCCAGCTCGCCGTGTGTGAGCAACTGAGCCAGGTCCTCGCCGCGGGGTTTAATCTGCGTCAGAGCCTGCAAGTGGTCACCCTGACTTTTGACGCCCAGACGCCTGTGTGGACGGCCGTAGACCTGCAGCTGAGCGCGGGCACAAGTTTGGCCGAGAGCCTGGCGGCAAATCATTTTCACCCGCAGATTGTCGCGCAGCTGGCCCTGGCGGAACATCACGGTCAACTGGCCGATGCGCTGCACGATGCGGCTGAATTAGTGCGGGTGCAGACGGAAAGTCGCCACAAGCTGCGCCAACTCATGGTCTATCCGTTGATCTTGTTGGCACTGCTTGCGGTCATTCAGACCGTGCTGCTGGTTGGGGTGCTGCCCATGTTGGGCAGTACGCATGCCAGCTTTGTCCAAACTGAGTTGCTTGGCGCCGCGGCAGTGCTGGTTTTGGCTGCGGGCAGCTGGCTTGGCCTTCGCAGATTAAATGCAGTTGAGCGGGCCGGACTGTGGCAAAAAGTCCCCGTTATTCGCACCCTTGCGATCAATTATTACCGGTACCAATTTGTGAGCGGCCTGGCCCAATACTTGGCCGCTGGCTTGCCGCTGATCACTTATGTGGGCGCGCTTAGCGAAGCGGCAAACAATCCGTTGAGCCCTGTTGGCCAATCGGTCCAGGCCCGGCTGGAGGCAGGAGAGCCGCTTCAAGCGGCGCTTGAGCATCCGCTGATTTATGCCCCGGCCCGGCAATTGTTAATGCTTGGCCAGCCGCCGAAGCTCGTGCAGGCGGGAATGACGTTGTTTGCCAAGCAGTTGTTAAAACAGTTTGGGGAACGTGTGGAGCGCTGGTTGGCCGCGGTCCAACCAGTGATGTTTATCCTGATTGGCCTTCAAATCGTCATGATGTACCGAGAACTGTTGTTGCCGCTGTACGATCACTTAGGAGGATTACCATGAAGAAGCGCAAAGCGTTTACGTTGATCGAAGTCCTTGCCGCGTTGGCGCTCATCATCGTGTTGACGCTGACCCTGGTGGTCACGATTCAGGCCCAGGTCCGGCAGGCTAAAGTTCGCCAGAGTCAGGCCGTGGTGACAACCGTTAACGCGCAGATCGACATTGCCTACCAGCAGCCGGACAGCAGTAATGGCGACTTTACAAACCCTGATGCGCTGGTCAGGGCCGGCATCATCACCAGCGGTCAGCAAAGTCAGCTGGCGGACGTGGCGACTTATTCGCCGGGGCCACCGCCGGCCTATAAGGTCAAATGAGACGCGCGTTTACGCTGATTGAGGTCATCCTTGCCCTGGCCATTTTCATCATCATGAGTGCGGCCTCACTGGGAGTGGGCCGCGCCATTTTAGTTCACGAACGAGAGGAGCAGTTTTTTAATCAGCTGATCAGCGACTGGAATCAACTGAGGCAGCACATCAAAGCCAACGACGACAAGGGCTGGATGACCGTCACGGAGCGCTTGGTGAAGTTTCAAGAGCAAGGCGCGTTAGGCGCGAGCAGTTACGCGCTTGCGCTTCCGGATTCGCTGAGGGTTGTCCCAATTGGCGGGCAGACAGACGGGGACGTCAAAACCAGCAAGCTTCAGTACAAATTTTTCGGTACGGGGGCGGTGGACAGTGGCACCGTCGTGTTTCAGCGGGGCAGTGGCAAGTTTGTGAGGGTCGTGGTGCTGATGCAGTGGGGGGTGATGGTACGAAAGGACGGGTGAGAAGCGCCAGTGTCCTAGCGGAGCACTTAGGCGCGCTGATCGTCACCGCCGTCATCGTGGGCTGGTTGACGCTGCTGGCCCGCCAGTATCAGGTGCAGGTGGCACCGGTGGCCCAAGCGGTGGCGGTGCGCTACGCCGCCCGGACGGCATTGGCCGCCCATCCAGGGACAGGTAAGACGACCATTTGGCTGGGGAAAAATGCCTATGCGGTGACAATCACAGACAGCGGTGTGGAGGTGCAAAAAGCAGATGGCCAAAAGTTCTGGTTTTCATTCCGCGATGACGCTCGCTGAGGTGTTGGTGGCGCTGGCGCTGCTCAGTGGGTTGTTTCTGATTTGGCGACCGGTGCTTGATGCGATCCGCCGGCTGCCGGACTTGACTGAGGAAATGGCCATGCTCGATGCGGAAAGCTCGCTTGCGGCGTACATGGCAGGATCGGCAGAGTTCAAAACCGTGCAGATCAATTCGTTGTATTATCTCGTTCCAGACCCCGCGCCTTTGAAAATCAATGGTCAGCCGTCGTACCGGCAGTTGAACTTAGAGGTGCGCCTCACGTCTTCGGGTTCTTATCTGCAGGGCTCCGGAACGACCAGTGGGCCGGGGACGACTCCTTTGATCTACAATGTCAAAAAAGTGGTGTACACGACCGTCCGCCCGGGAATCGTGCGTTATGAACTTTACTTTTTCCACGGCAGCCGGCTGACAGGAGTGCTCAATGACAAAACGACGCGCTAGTGCACTGATCAGCGCCATCATGCTATTGCTTTTGGTGACTCTGATCAGCGGGGCCGCCTTGCGCCAGTTTGCCATTTGGCGAGTGGCTTACGAACGGCGTCTGACCTATGAGCAAAAGGCTTTCGCTGATGCTTACGTCAGATGGAAACGTGTCCAATCCCCAAACGACGGGGATGAAGTTGTGCAACCTTGAACATTATCAACTTGAATAAGCCCCCGCGCACCGGTAAAATAGTTTTGTACGATTATAAGGGGGCAACAGCGTGGCCAACGAGCACATGGAATCACTGTATCAGGCATTAGACCAGGCGACCAGCCTGCTGCACAAGCAAGTGAAGACCACCTATCTTGAAGCCGCAACGGAGGCTGGTGAAGATCTGCAGTCCGGGACGATCAATGTCCAGGACGGGGTGCCGGATCAAGCCACCGTTGAAAAATTAACGGCTTTGTTTAAGCCGGTCGACCTGACGACCTTTTCCGCGGAGGAATGTCGCCAGGCGCTGCAGTTGGTGCTGGTCAAAGCCATCCAAATCGATGGAATTGAACCAAACAAACAGGTGACGCCAGACGCCATGGCCGAGTTGGCGACCTTCATCGCCAGCGTCTTTTTGAAGCCGGTTCCTAAGCAGCTAACGGTTGCTGATTTGGCGGTGGGTACTGGTAATTTACTGTTTGCGGTCATGAACCAGCTGAAGACGGCCTTGGGTGCGGAAGTCAAGGGTGTCGGCGTGGATAATGATGAGACGCTCTTGGCTTTTGCCGGGATGAGCAGTCAGCTTCAACACCAAGACGTCGACTTGCTGCATGAGGATGCCTTGGGGCCGCTGGCCACTCGCAATGCGGACCTCATCGTGTCTGACTTACCTGTCGGCTATTACCCGCTGGATGAGCGCGCAAAGCAGTTCGCAACCGCGGCCAAGAAAGGCCACTCGTATGCGCACCATCTGCTGATCGAACAGAGCCTGCGGGCGCTGAAAGCTGGCGGCCTCGGGCTGTTTTTCGTGCCGAGCACCGTCTTTCAATCCGAAGAAGCGGCGGGCTTAACGGCGTGGCTGACATCCAGTGCCCACTTCCAAGGGCTCCTGAACCTGCCGCAATCGTTGTTTGCCAAGGCGTCAGCGCAAAAATCGCTGCTGGTCCTTCAAAAGCCTGGTCAAGGGACCAAGCAGGCGAAGCAGGTGCTGCTTGGCAGTTTTCCGGAGCTGACAGACCGTGATGCCTTTAGTCAGTTCATTGACTCAGTGCACAGCTGGGCCGCTCAAAATCTAGCGTAGGAGAGATGTTCAAATGCCAAAAATTTTAGCAATCAATGCCGGTAGCTCAACTCTGAAGTGGAAACTGTTCAACATGCCCGCCGAAAAGGTCATCGCGGAAGGCATGGTCGATCGCATGGGCCTGCCGAATTCAGAATTTAAGGTCAAGTACGGCGACGGCCAGAAGTACGTGGTCAATCAGGACATTCCCACGGCTGATATCGCCGTCGACATGCTGCTTAAGGCCATGCTGGACCTTAAGATCATCAGTGACTACAAGGAAATCGAAGGCGTTGGGCACCGCATTGTTGCCGGTGGTGAGCGCTTCAAGGAGTCCGAAAAGCTCGACGAGAAATCCTTGAAGGAAGTCGAGGACCTTTCAGAGTACGCGCCTCTGCACAACCCGGCGGAAGCGGATGGCGTCCGCGCCTTCATGAAACTCCTGCCTGGGGTGCCAGAGGTCGGCGTGTTTGATACGTCTTTCCACACCACCATGCCGAAAATGAATTACCTGTATTCTATCAAGCCGGAATACTACGAAAAGTACGGCGCCCGTAAGTATGGCGCGCACGGCACCAGTCATCGCTACGTCTCCCACCGCGCTGCCGAACTGCTGGGCAAGCCGCTTGAGGAGTTGCGGATGGTCACGATGCACCTGGGTTCCGGGGTCTCAATCACGGCCGAAAAAGACGGTAAGTCCTTCGACACGTCCATGGGCTTCACGCCGCTTGCCGGGGTGACGATGAGTACCCGGAGCGGGGATATCGATCCGTCGCTGGTCGCGTTCCTGATGCAGAAATTGAACATCACCGACCCGGAAAAGATGATTGACATCCTGAACAAGGAGTCCGGCATTTACGCACTGTCGGGGCTTTCGCCTGACATGCGCGAGCTTGAGAAGACGCGCGACACGCGGCCAGCCTCTCAACTTGCCATCGATATCTTCGCCAACCGGATCATCAAGTATGTCGCCGGCTACGTTGCGGAAATGGGTGGGGTCGATGCCCTAGTCTTTACCGCCGGGATGGGCGAAGGCGACATCGTGATGCGCAAGCGGATCATTGATGGCCTTTCCGTATTCGGGGCTAAGATCGATGACGAGCGTAATAATGTGATGGCCAAGGAACGGCTGATTTCTAGTGATGATTCCAAGGTCAAGGTCCTGCTGGTCCCAACCAATGAGGAACTGATGATTGCGCGTGATGTCGTCCGGCTTGGCAAGTAGTCAAAAATCGGCCCGTGACGGCCGATTTTTTAAATGAAGGGAGAGAAGCACGATGACGATTTTTAGTTATGTTTACCTAGCCGTCTTTGTGGTTGCCGTCGCCGTGCTGATCTACGTGCGCACGCAGCTGGTCTTTGCAGCGCGTCCTAACCACTTTTTCCAGTGGTTCTACTGGGCTGCCGCGGTCATGATCGGGATCTTCACGGTGCTGACGAGCCGCACGCCGGCTGATTACATCAGCGGGTTCTTCATCACCGGGATGCTCGGCCTGTTCGGGTTTTGGCGCAACGGCATCACGCCGGACTCGCTGATCACTCGGATCGGGGCCGTCCGCGGCCTTGATTCGCTGACCGCACTGCACCTCTCAGTGCTCCCAACGGGCTTGACCGAGCTGGCGGCAATGGCGGGCAGTGTGACCATTGCCAAGCTGCGGTTCAAGCAGTCGCCTGCTGTGATCAAAGCTTTTTTGGACAAAAAGACCGAACCGGCGAGGGTTATCATTGATCAGTGAGATAATTTCATCAAAGCTTTAAGAAAGTGAACAAAGCCGTGGCCTCATCACATTGAGGCCGCGGCTTTTGTGCGTCAGCGGCGGGCTGGGCTTTGAAAGGCGGTAAAACCACTATTACAATAGAATTACGATATCGGAGGGAAATACATGCAAGCCAAACCGCAGCAAGAATTATCTCGCAGTCTAAAAGGACGTCACGTTCAGCTGATTGCCATTGGCGGCACCATTGGGACGGGGTTGTTTCTCGGCGCTGGTCAATCCATTCACGTGGCGGGACCGTCGATCCTTTTGGCGTATTTGATCGCCGGGTTGGTGTGTTTCCTGATGATGCGGGCGATGGGGGAGCTCTTAATGTCCGACCTGTCCCAGCATTCCTTTGTTGATTTCATCAAGCGCTACCTTGGGAAGCGCGCCGGCTTTGTGGTCGGGTGGACTTACTGGATCTGTTGGCTGGCGATCGCGATGGCGGAGGTCACTGCCATTGGCCTGTACATTCGGTTCTGGTTTCCTACCTTGCCGCAGTGGCTGCCGGGACTAGTCGCGCTCGTGATTTTGCTGCTGATGAACCTGATTTCGGTGGGTGTGTTCGGGGAAACCGAGTTCTGGTTTGCGTTGATCAAAGTTGGGGCCATCATCGGGCTGATCATCATCGGGTGCTGGATGATTGCCGTGCATTACCCGACCGCCAGTGGTCACGCCGCCGTTTCGAATCTCGTCAACTATGGGGGCTTTTTTCCCAAGGGGCTGCATGGGTTCCTCGCTTCGTTTCAAATGGTGACGTTCAGTTTTGCCGGGATTGAAATGGTTGGCATGACGGCGGGCGAAACCGCCAATCCGAAAAAAGTCATTCCCGAAGCCATCAATGAATTACCGCTGCGAATCATTCTTTTTTACATCGGCGCGCTTGCGGTGATCATGTGCATCTACCCGTGGTCGGCGGTGTCGCCGAACTCGAGCCCCTTCGTTCAGGTGTTCAGCAATGTGGGCATCAGGGCAGCGGCCGATATCATCAACTTCGTGGTTCTCACCGCCGCGGCGTCGGCCTGCAACTCCAGTCTTTTCACCACTGGGCGGATGCTGTTTTCTTTGACCATTGGCACCAAGAATTCGGTCCTGAAGCCCTTCGGCAAGTTGTCACGGCGTCAGGTCCCTGCGAATGCAATCTTGGGGTCTGCGGCGCTGATCGCCATCGCTGTGCTGCTCAATATCTTTCTGCCCAGCGCCGTATTCACGTTAATCTCCAGCGTGGCGACGACGAGCTTCTTATTTGTGTGGGGGATGATCATTCTCGCTCACATTCGTTATCGCCAGCAGAATCCCCATCCGCAAGGCTATGTGGCCCCGTTTTACCCGGTCGGTGATTATTTGGTCTTGCTGTTCTTCGTAGCAGTTGCTATCATCATGCTTATGTCTAAAACTACCGCGATTCCGGCGCTGCTGGCTGCCGCCTGGGTGATTCTCATCAGCCTTGGCCGCTTTTGGCACGACCGTCGCGAACGGAAAGGACCCTTGCATGGCTGACAAAAATTCTCAAGATGAACTTGCCCGCAATCTGTCGGCCCGTCACATTCAGCTGATGGCCATTGGCGGGACCATTGGGACCGGACTCTTTTTGGGGGCCGGTCAATCGATACACGTTGCCGGACCGGCGCTGATCTTTGCCTACTTGCTGGCCGGGGTGATGTGTTTTTTTCTGCTTCGCGCGTTGGGTGAGCTGCTGCTGGCCGATTCCGGTGACCGGTCGTTTCTCGATCTCATTCGGCATCACCTGGGGCCTCGAGCCGCTTTCGTCACCGGCTGGACGTATTGGTTCTGCTGGGTCGCCATTGCCATGGCCCAGGTCACCGCGATCGGGGTTTACATCCGGTTTTGGTGGCCAAGCCTACCGCAGTGGCTGCCGGCGCTGGTTGCACTGGTGCTGCTGCTGGCAGTCAACCTGAGCGCGGTGGGGTCGTTTGGCGAGTTCGAGTTTTGGTTTTCGATGATCAAAGTCGTCGCGATTGGCGCCTTGATCGTCATTGGCGCATTCATGATTTTTGGTCACGCGCCCACCACTGCAGGCGCAGCAAGCCTTGCCAACTTGACCGGCCACGGTGGCCTTTTTCCCAAGGGGCTGTGGGGCTTCATGCTGTCGTTTCAAATGGTGGCTTTCTCCTTTACCAGCATCGAGCAGGTGGGGCTAACGGCCGCCGAGACCCATGATCCGAAGCGCACGCTGCCGCGGGTGCTCAATTCGCTGCCTGTTTTGGTCATTGTGCTGTACGTCGGTGCGCTAATTGTTCTAATGAGTATATTTCCGTGGTCAAAAGTTGCGGCAAACGGCAGCCCGTTTGTGCAAGTGTTCAATAGTCTGCACATTCCCGCCGCGGCCAGCATTGTCAACTTCGTGGTGCTGACCGCCGCCGGTTCGGCCTGCATGGCGGCGATATACAGTGCCGGGCGTTTGTTGTTTGAACTCAGCATCACCCGGCCGCGGCTGCATGCACTGGCCAAACTGTCAAGGCGCCAGGTCCCGGTGCGCAGCTTGCTGGTCAGCAGTGGGGTCATCGCCGTCGCAGTGGCACTGAACGCCGTGCTGCCGGCCTCTGTGTTCACCCTCGTCACAAGCGTTGCCACGGTCTGCTTCCTGTTTGTTTGGATGATGATCATCATCGCCCATTTGCGATATAAGAAACGTCACCCCGAACGCGGGCTGTTCTCGGCGCCGCTGTTCCCACTTGGTGATTGGTACGTCCTAGTATTTTTAGGCTTTGTCTTCGTGGTGATGTTTTTCAGCTGGGACACTGCCATCGCCACTGCTGCAGCACTGGCCTTGCTGCTGGCGCTTTCAGTGCTGGCGCAGTTGCAGCATCCAAAGAAGTCGTGAGTCAGTAAGTGAAAACGCACCGTTAGCGCAGGGGATAAGCAAATTTGCTTATCGGCGCGCTTGCCGGTGCGTTTTTGCTTGGGGTCGACTAATCGTGATTGACTAACTGACACCAAGGCAGTAGAATATTCCTGATTATTCAGAACTTATATGCAAAAGTCATTCCCATGGCCGAGGAGGTCGCAGGCATGAATTATGGTTATGCACGGGTCACATCGGCAGCTGAGACAGTTGGTGCTCAGGTTGCGCAGCTCAAAAAGTATGGCGTTGGTCAGGTTTTCAAAGAAAAATACACTAACAAGCGCGTGAATCGGCACCGCCTCAATTCATTGCTGAACCAGGTGCGGCAGGGTGACACGATCACGGTGACGAGACTGAGTCGGCTGACTGCCAGCCCGAGCGAGGCACTGAATCTGATTAAGACGTTGCGGGAAAAAGGCGTTGCCCTCAATGTTCTCAATTTGGGCGTGATCGACGACACGATTGTTGGCCGGCTGACTGTTAGAATTTTGGCGGCAGTCGTGGAGATGGAAAACAGCGGCATTGTTGAGCGCACCCAGGCGGGCAAGAATTTTGCCAAGGCGCACAACCCGGACTATCGTGAGGGCCGCAAGCCGGCCCTCACGCCAGAGCAAACGCGCAAGATGCTCCAACTGATCGACGAAGCCGGCAAGTCGCAGGCTGAGGTCGCCAAGCTGCTCGGCGTTTCGCAGTCGACCATTTCGCGAACCTATCGCACTGAAAAGCTAAAGATTCAGGCGTATGCGGAAGATGGCGATATCAGTGCAGCAAGCGCCTATGACCGCCTGGGTGAAGGCGGTCGGGCAATTGTTGCACAGGCTCAGGCGGATGGTAGTTGGCCCATTGAAGACCCGATTTATGATCAAAAGCCGGCGGGTGTTGATGACGTCGCGGATGATGAGTTGCCCGGTTTCAGCGCGCAGATTAAAAAGTCTCTTGGCGATCTAATCAAAGAAAATAATACGCAGCCTAAATAGCATTTAAAGCCTGAAACCCAGAAAAGACGCTGAGTGAGGGCTTTTTCTTTCAGAACTGAATAGTGCTGCAAACATACTCGCCTTTTTATACAGCTGTAAATTTAGTTTTTTGCTGGCAGGGAGTCGCTCATTGTTAAGATAGGTGAAGTCTGAATATGCCTTTAATCATCATGGAAACATCAAGAACAGGGCGTAAACTCTGATTTTGTAAATGAACAGAGAACTACAAAATGGCCACTCCGAGTTGGAGCGGCCGCGACTGGTTTAGACAATTCAATCTGTACTTGGTGGCAGACAGAAGTGAGCTTCGATTTATTGTCCTGGCTTGGACAATGAACTTGCGGGCTGAGTCTTTCGAATATAAACAGCACCACGATTGATTTCAGCACCTCGGCCTAAAGTGTAGTAACTGACCTGAATGACGTACAGGTGGTCACCTTCACAAAGCAAACCAACGGGTTCGACACTGGCCTGATTGTTTTCATCCTTGAGATAGACCAGCTGGTCAAGATCATCGAGTCGTGATTTTGCGCCCAGCGCGCTGAGGCTATTATTCACTTGGTTGACTGACAGGAGGTGTGGGTGGGGCATGTGGCGTGGTTGTCTGGTAAACAATTGGTCGAACAGTGTACCCGTTAACGCGTCCTTCAAGGTAGCGTAATGCGTCTGGTGATAAACCGTTCCCTGATATAATCTGCCGCGGTTACTGATCCACGGCGATAATATGGTACTGGCCCGCCGCCGTGGTGAGCTGAGGTGACCGTTTTCAGCTTGAAGTGAAATGGCGGTTCCTGTTTCGACCCAAACTTGTCTGGGTTGCTTCAGGACACTCGAAGTGTGTGCCCGGACTGCTGAATGACTGGTTTGATTGCAACCGGTAAGCAGCACCATGCTTGTAAGCACGGCCAATAAAGCGAGTAGCTTTCTCACGAGTCTGCTCCCTAGTTTTCGTCCAGTGTAAACCCGCTGGGAGATAATGAGTGACTTAGCTATTTTGGATTGGAGAAATCTTAATCAGCGGCCGCATGAAGCGAGAATGGGGGGGTGTGATTGGGACGCATTAGTTGGTGGTTAACGCAGAGTGCCAATCATATTGAAATATAGTTTCTTGCGATGAGGCTCTATCACAGGATGTGGTCATAAAGTTTAAGCCAACAGGAAATCGATGCAAAACAAAACGCAAAGAAAGCCACATTAGCGGCATCCCTACCGAATAGTAAAAGACTTCTACCCTCAATTTTCAAGTCAAGTGCAACGATGATAACGAATCCTTGATAGTGGTCTA
>NZ_AYZJ01000087.1:0-2527 GCF_001436615.1 Lacticaseibacillus camelliae DSM 22697 = JCM 13995 | reverse complement strand
TAGACCACTATCAAGGATTCGTTATCATCGTTGCACTTGACTTGAAAATTGAGGTGCTCAATCTGAATCATTGGTGTCTCAAGGTTTAATCGACCGTACACACAGTACATAATCTGCCCGCTGTGAGAAACACGGACAAAAATGGCTTCCGCAGCCTCGAAATACCCTTCAAGTGGTGTTCGAACTCGTTCAAACTGGTTCTCCTCAAGGCTAACTACGGTAAAAGGTACATCCTTGACCCTAGAGAGATCCTGCTCATCAAGCAAGACATTCTCTATCATTTGTTTTAGCTGAAGCAACTTTTCCTGTTTATGTCGTCGATAGTCTTCAAGACAGCCTTTCACGCTCGCCGATAGCTTTTCAGGCGCGACCGGTTTTTCCAGAAAATACCTTACGCCATACTTCATTGCCTCTTTCGCGTACGCGAGACTTCCGTACCCAGTAAAGATTATGATTTCGGCACTTGGATTGCTTTTCTTAATGTGGCGGACTAATTCAAGTCCGCTAATCTGAGGCATTTGGATATCAGTGACTATAATATCAACACGATTCCTGTCCAGATACTCTAAGGCGGCAGTGCTTGAATAAAATACCCCTGCGATAGTAACCGCTAAGTGACTGTGCTCAATCAACATGCGTATACCATCAGCGTTGAGTTGCTCGTCGTCAACAATAATCAAGCTGGCTTTAGCCAAGACTCACCTCTCCCTTCTTAGCGTACGGCAACCAAATTTTGACACTCGTTGTAGAGTCGACCGCAGATTCGACGTGAAGGCCGGCCTCACTGCCAAATTTAAGCTTCAGTCGTGAGGAAATATTATGCAAGCCCACACCGGTTGACTCCGACTGAAACGCGGCGGGATTAAATCCTTTACCATCATTGAAAACTGTAATTATTAAATGAGCGTTCTCAATCCGGAGGCAAACTCTGACAACAACCGGTCTATCCGTCGTCTCCACACCGTATTTCACTGCATTTTCTACAATGGGTTGAATGATCAATTTAGGAACAATAACGTTCTGCGTGGCCATCGTTTCGGGAATCATTAAACTAAAGCGCAAGCGATCTCTAAAACGTACACTTTGAATCTTTACATAAGCCTTAACAATATTCAATTCCTGTTCTAGAGTGGTCGACTGGGTCTTGGCATCGGCTTTCTCGCGTAAAAGGAGAGCAAGGGACGTCACAACTTCAGAAGCCTCTTCATCGCCGTGGCTCAACGCAATCCAGTTGATTGAATTCAACGTATTATATAAAAAATGTGGGTCAATTTGAGCCATTAGGTACTTGTTTTCCATCTCTTGGGTCAACAATTGAGACTGGTAATCCTTGACAACAAGTCGATCAATCTCTGACATGAGTCGTTGAAAGCATCTGTATAATGTCCCAATCTCGTCCGACCGATGGAACGTATTAGCTTTCTCTGCTCTTTCTCTCAGTCGAGGTAAATCATCGGCCGTCTTAAAATCTTGCATATTACGGGCAAGATTATCAATTGGCAAAATTAAGCGCCGCAATAAATAATTTGCAATATTACTGCTTATTATCAATATAAGCAGTATCACTAACAGCAATATAAAAGATGCCGTTACTATTTTCCTAATTATTTGTTCATTCACGATATAGTAGTGAACAGTAAATGATGTGTTATCTAAATTGAGTGCTTTACTAAATAGATAATAACCGATACCGTTAATTGAAGTTAACCTCTGTTGATTCGGGCCGTGATATCTAAGACCCGATTTCACAGAATGTGCCAAATTAGGTTTGGTTAAATAGTACTGGTTGTCACGTTTGATAACTATAAAATCTTGTCTTGAAAAGAGCCCTGAGTCGCTCATAAATTGCTGTATAAAGGACAAATCAATAGTAAAGACTACAGTTCCAATATGTTTCATGCTTAAATCATGTGTGTCAAACAAATTGTGGACGTAAACGGCCTTATTGTCTGGGCCGAATATCCACTTTGCTTTCTTAGAATCGTTACCTACCGTTCTCAGGTAATCTTTAGTGGAATACCCTTTGATGTAATTATCTAAGCCATTACCCCCGACCATGCGGTGACCTCGATCATCCATGATAGTCCAGGAGTTTACACGTGAAGTAGCAGCAATGCTGCCTATGTCTTTGGACAAATCGAGTCTTGCTAATTCTCGTTGATATGCGCTCAATTTGTCATTCTCAGCCCTTTCTAGATGAACCTGTGCGCCTGCATCTTCATGAAACCGGGTGACAAGATTATCAACCTCGGCAAACTCATTCTGAAGATCGGTGGACAAGGCAGATAACTGAACACGATTTCGCGCATATGTTTCGGATGTTAGCATCCGAACATATACGATTCCCATGAGCAGCAAGAGCATTGCTTCAACGATGACCAACGCATAAATCAATGCGTGCATCTTATTTTGAAGCGATAATTTGCTGATACGCTTAAACATACATATCCCAGCTTCTATATTTATTAATCACCCCCAGTTTACAATTCAAGTGCAACACCCTGACGACTAGACCAGAAAGGCCATG
>NZ_AYZJ01000086.1:0-431 GCF_001436615.1 Lacticaseibacillus camelliae DSM 22697 = JCM 13995 | reverse complement strand
GTATCAGGTTCACCAGTAGGTGAACTGGTACAAGTCAACTACGTTTCGAATGGCGCCACACTGAAGGTTACGTATGTGGATACGGACAATGGTAACGCCGTTGTTGGCACTCCTGAGACGTTGACTGGTAAAACTGGTGAGACTGGACAGTACAAGGTGACAGTTCCAACAGGCTATATTCTGGCCGATGGACAAGAAGGCACAGTCGACTATACTTTTGCCGCCGATCCAGCAACAACAGATAACCTGACCATTAAGTTGGCACACCATCTGACGACAACGGATACGACTACGACGACTCGGACCATCAACTACACGGTCAATGGGAAGACAGATGGTGCTCCTGAATCAGTTGTTCAGACCGTCAACTGGACAATCACGACAGATGATGTGAATGGCGAGATCAAGTCAGCGACACCTTCTACAGACTA
>NZ_AYZJ01000012.1:0-5469 GCF_001436615.1 Lacticaseibacillus camelliae DSM 22697 = JCM 13995 | reverse complement strand
AGTTTGAGTGCTTGCACAATCAGATCGGTTTCGCACAGCTGGATCAGATGATCAAGGCTGAGACATTAAGTGGTTTCAGCCCAAAACACAAGCACTTCTGCAATGTGATTCGGTGTGGAATCGCGGTGCAGGGGTGCTTGTTCATTTGGTTGTTGCTTGATGGAACGTGCCCAGGCCATTAATGGACGCCGCTGTTTTTAATTGCCAGTGGCGATCAGTTTTTGGTGAAACAGGTTGTAGACCGTTTCAAATAGACTTCGGTAGTCGCCATCGGTGGCATCCAGGTACCAGTTAAATTTGGCAATGTGAGCGGGCAGTGCCGCCAAAGCCCCGGGATCGACAAAATCGTCCAAAGCGGTGACCAGCAGGTCCGCATCTTCAAGCGGCGCGTCGTCTGAAAGCAGTTCGACGACGTTCAGATTGCGGACAAAATCGATGATGTTGCGATTCACGGTGTCCGTGGTTTCCATGACCAGCTTGACCTTGACGGTTTCCTGCCACTGGAATTGCCGCAGATAGGGTACAAGGAGGTAGAAAAGCATTTCGACCAGAGGCCGCTTGGCGCGCTTGAACGCGGCAAATCCTGGGTCGTCTGGCAGGCTGTCAATGTACTGACTCAGCGTCTGGCGTGCGTGTTTTTGCATGTAGTTGGGCAACGACGGCTTGAAGAAGTCGGATTGCTTAACAAAATTCCCACCCATGAGATAGAAAGACGCGGCCACGCGCATCAAGTTAGCGTGCAGCTGGGGATAGTCAAAGGGGTCAGGGGAAGGGGTGCCGGTTGAATGGTCGTGGACCGCTTCGGGCAGCCCGGCAACCAGCTGTGCGGCCGGACTGTTGATTGCTTCAAGATACCGGCTCATCTTGACCGTGTCAGGATTGGGTGCTGAGAAGCGGATCGTTTTTTGCTGGAAGAAGTAGAAAAAAATGGTCTCCGCGTCCAAGGCGGCTTGCGGAACGTTGGGATTAGGCTTGCTCGGGTAAACCGCCGTCGTTGAGCACACGCCCTGCGGGACTGACTCGCTAAACGCGGCGTTCAGGGTGACAAAGTGGCCCCGGCTCATGCGGGTGCGACAGACGCCCCAAAACAGGCGCTCTTGGCTGGCCGTGATCGGGTTTGAATCTGCGGTGGGTAGGGCTTGGTACTGCTTGCTCAGCCGGGTAAAATCGAGTGCGCGAAACGGCCAGCGACTGCCATGATAGCTGAGCCAGTAAAACAGCTGCAGGAACAGGCGAACTTGTTTTTCATCACCGACAAACGTGGCCTGGGTGAGTGAGATCTTGACCTTGAAGCCGGCCAAAAAGCTGCGGACCATGGCCGTTTTGCGCATTAGCGTGGACCTGCTGATGTAGTGCTCGGCACAAAACCGACTGACGCTTTGCTGAGTGCCCTGCACGAGATAGTCGACGAACTGGAAGGCAATCGAGTTGTTCAGCAGGAACAGCCGGTAGTCATCGACTGACAGAGAAAGTGCGGCGCCGTCGGTCAGTGACTGCTTGATTTTGCCTACTGGTTCACCGGAAAGGGTCACCAGGTCGCGGGTCAGCTCCTGGAAGACGTTGTAGCTTTGCTGGTACGACAGCGTTAAACGCTCGGCCAAGTCAGTAATGGACAGGCTTTGCGTTTGGTTTGTGACGAGCGTGCGAAACATGGTGAACTTTTGCAGGTCGGATTTTTCCAAGAAAATAGTTTCGAAATTCATGGCGCTCGCCTCCTCCGCGGTTTGTGTTCGGATAATTAATCAAGGTCAGAATACCACATGTTTGAGTCTGGGAAAAAGTGGGTCACCCCAAAACTATTTGATAAAGTTGATTAATTTTTGCGGAGAGACAATCAAATAGCGGGTCGATAAATACTGAACAAAATGAAGGCAAAGTTACACAAATTGGGTACGCTAAGCACAACTGATGGTCCTGAGCAATTCGCCTCTAAGAAAGTTCTCATTAATAGCAAAATATTATTGGCCTATTTTGAGCGCGGCGCCTATAATTGTTCTTGAAATGCAGGCTCATGCATCGATCACACGAAAAGAGGCATTTTTATGAGAGGTCGCGAAGATATCTTTCTGGCGCAGTCCCAGGCGGAGGAGACGAGTCTTTTCCGGCGAATCGTCAACGCCCGGTCATCGCAAACGCCAGTGGCGGAAAGGCTGACCCGCGAGCGGGCGGACGAACCGCTGGTGACGGACGTCAATCTGAAGCAAATCGCGGCGCTGACCCGGCGCAATTATGGCTCAGTTTACAACACCTACAACAGCCTAGTGGAAACCCTCCAGGAGATGATCGGCACTAAGACCACCACGGTGCGCAAGCTGTTCAACGTGCCGTCTAGTCAGGTGCGGCTCTTTTTAGTGCAAAAGGATCACCCGTACCGCTTCCTGCACACGCTGGTTTATCACGACTACAAAGATTTTGCCGAATTTCTGAAGGCGAGCCATGCCAGCAAGGCCACGATGCTGCGACACTTGAAGCCGTTGCGCGATTTTGCGCGCAAGTTCGGCGTCCGTTTCTCGTACGAAACCCTTAGCCTGCAAGGTGATGAAAAACGGATCCGCGTGTTTTTGACGATGATCTTCTGGCTGGCGACGGATGGCGCCGGTTGGCCTTTCGATGATTTGAAGCGCGAGGCGGTGGGCCGGGTCGTTGATGAAACGGTCACCTTATATGATATGAACAAGCCGAATTACGTCACGCGCGAAGTGACAATGTATTACACCGCTATTGCGCACAAACGGTCCAGTGAGGGTCACGTGATCACCTATGATCCCAATCAATTGACGCTTCGCTACCCGACCGCGAACATGTTTGAGGAACTGCAGCCGAGTTTGGCGCAGGACTTTTTGTTCCCTAAGTTTTCCACTGAAGGGCAAATGGGCGAGAGTGCAGCGATGTACTTTGTCTTTAATTTTCTGCCGCTGTTTGGCACGACCAACAGCCAGACCATGGCGCGGACGATGGAACGGTTCCGGCATTATAACCTGCCGCTTTACACCTTGGTCACGGAGTTCTTGGCGAAGTTACCAGTGGCTTTTCTGACCAGTGATCGGCTGCCTGAAGGGGCAATGAATCTGCTGAAGGCCAACTTGCTGGCCAATGTGGTGTTCACGCTGGAGTTTGGCGAGGACCTGTCCCAGGTGATCGCCTACGAGATCAATGAGCATCTGGTGGCAATGCCTGACAATTCGCTACTCAAGAAACGGGTCAGACAGACGCTGGAGCATGTGGTTTACGTGAACGAGCTCGACGAACTGAAGCCCCACCTGGATGCGCTGACCGAGGCCTTTTATAAAGACGTGCTCCAGGTCGCCCAGCAGTTTGCCCCGAAGAGCAAGGTGCGCGTGGCGGCGATGACCGAGCAGGCCGGACTGGGTTACGTTGATTTGCTCAGCTTTTTGATGGCCCAGCCGTTTGTTGAGTTGGTGTCACCCGATGATGGGCTGGAGAATGTCGATTTGGTCATCGAAAGTGCGACCGTGCCGGATGCAACTAAGCGGCGGGCCGGGATCTTGACGTACAAGTGGGCGGCGAGTGCCTCGAACGACTGGTTCGGGGAGCTGTACGCTGAACTGCGCCAGATCTGGGAAAATAAAAATGAAGGCAGTCGCGACGAGAATTTTGACTACTGATTGGTTGCACCAATGGGTGGTTTGCAGTATTCTAGCAGTGACAAAATAACACGTGATTAGGTGCCCATTTTGAGACTTCCAGAGACCCGGCGGGCGGTGCGAGCCGGGACGTCTCACTTCCAGCACGACAGTGGGCGGCGACGAGCCGCACGGCGCTGACCGTTAGCAGCAAATTAAGGGTGGTCTTTAGACCAAACTTGGGTGGCACCGCGGAAGAGCCTTTCGTCCCAAATGAGATGAAGGGCTTTTTGTATGCAATTACGTAGAGGAGGATATGCATGTTAGACATTAAAGTGATCCGTAAAGACCCTGCCTGGGCCAAGCAGAAACTGGCGGCCCGTGCAGTCAAGCCGGAGGAAATTGATGACTTACTCGCCGATGACGACAAGCGCCGCGCACTGATCGCGCAGACCGAGCAGTTAAAAGCTAAGCGCAACGAGGTGTCCGGCCAAATCGCGCAGAAGAAGCGTAACAAGGAAAACGCAGATGATGATATCAAAGAGATGCGTGAGGTCGGACAGAAGATTGGCAAGCTTGATAAGGAACTGGCCGCAGTTGAGGAAAAGCTCAATTATGTGCTGGTGCGGCTGCCGAACTTTCCTGCTGACGATGTCCCGATGTCTTTGAACGAGGACGACTCGCGTGAAGAGTACAAGTGGGGCAACATCCCGCACTTTGATTTCAAGCCGAAAGCGCATTATGAGCTGGGCGAATCCTTGGGTATCCTGGATTTTGAACGGGCAGCCAAGGTGTCTGGGGCGCGGTTCGTTTATTACAAGGGTGCAGGTGCGCGCCTGGAGCGGGCCGTTTACAACTTCTTCTTGGATGAGCACTATAAGGAAGGGTATGAGGAAATCATTCCGCCGTACCTGGTCAACAACGATTCGATGTTCGGTACGGGGCAGTTTCCTAAGTTCACCAAAGACGTTTACACGATCATGAACGAGGACGATCCGTTGACGCTGATCCCAACCGCTGAGGTGCCGCTGGTCAACTATTATCGTGGTGACATTATCGATGCCGAGAAGCTGCCGATCAGCGTGACAGCGTTGACGCCTGCTTTTCGGTCTGAGGCCGGGTCGGCGGGGCGTGACACCCGGGGCCTGATCCGGATGCATCAGTTCAACAAGGTCGAAATGGTCAAGTTCTGCAAGCCTGAAGACTCGTGGGATGAACTGAAGAAGTTGGTTCACGACGCTGGGGACCTGCTGCAAAAGCTGGGCCTGCCGTATCACGTGATTACGCTTGCCTCAAACGATGCTAGTTTCACGTCGGCGAAAACCAACGACCTTGAAGTTTGGCTGCCGGCGCAGGATACGTACCGGGAAATCTCGAGCTGCAGTAACTGCACGGACTTCCAGGCGCGGCGCGCACAGATCCGTTACCGCGATGAGAACGGCAAGCCGCAGTTTGTTCACACACTCAATGGCTCCGGGTTAGCGGTGGGTCGCACAGTCGCCGCAATCTTGGAAAACTACCAAAATGCCGATGGTTCGGTGACAATTCCCGATGTGCTGGTGCCGTACATGGCTGGGCAAACCGTGATCAAAGGAGAATAAGTGCAGACAGTCGCAGGGATGCGGCTGTTTTTTTGGCGTTTGCAGAGGCTTTTTGGCAGTCATTGCGGTGATTTACTCGTTTCTTTTTCAAAAAGTAGTTGACGCGTCTTCGCCTGGTTGGTAATATAGTCAACGTTGTCAAAAACGCAGCGGCGCCTAGCTGCTGCGCGGGTGTTTGAAAAAAACGGTTGACAATGCGGTGCCTAATTGATAGACTGTTAAAGTTGTCTTTTGGACAAGGTAGTCCTTTGAAAACTGAACAAAGTTTCGTAAATGTGATAGGG
>NZ_AYZJ01000085.1:56262-56465 GCF_001436615.1 Lacticaseibacillus camelliae DSM 22697 = JCM 13995 | reverse complement strand
TCTTTGGCCTTGAGTACCCAGGAACGAGCCTGCTGGTAGGAGACCTGGAAATGCTCTGCAGCTTCGCTGTAGGAGTGCTTGCCCTTGGTCACGTACTCGACCACTTCAATTCGCTCTTCGAATGTTGTTTTCCGGCTCATAGGGGGGACCTGCTTTCTGAACGGCGATGCCGTCAAAGTCTTGTCCTCATTATACTTGGAAAT
>NZ_AYZJ01000085.1:0-56134 GCF_001436615.1 Lacticaseibacillus camelliae DSM 22697 = JCM 13995 | reverse complement strand
TGATTGTCAGATGAATTATGATATTTCATCTGACAACCACAAAGGGATTATCGCAGTTCACCATCGGTGAGGCAAGCGAACTTTTTTTGGTTAGTCTTCAGGACGTTGGCTCGGTTGCACTAGCGGGTTGGCCCAGTGGTTGATGGGGCCAAATTTGTGGCCAACGGGGATCTCGTGCGCAATCGCCGTGTCGACAAAATGCTTGGCGAGGCGAATCGCATCTTCCAGATCAGTGCCTTTACCCAGCTCGGCGGTGATGACGGCACTCAGCGTATCGCCGGTGCCGTTTTTGCGCTCAGTGTCATAGTACGGGCCGGTGAGCCAGAAACTCTTGCCCGAATCCAGCAGCACGTAATCGCTGACTTCGGTTTGGGACGCGGAATCGTGACGGCCTTTGAGCATGACGTTCTTAGCGCCCATGTCATGGATCGCCTCAGCAGCCTTGATGATGGCGTCCTTGTCGGTCAGCTTCATCCCAGTCAGGTGCTCAGCCTCGTAAAAGTTCGGCGTGATCACATCCGCCATGGGGATGAGGACGGTTTTCAGCGTCTCGAACGCTTCGGTTTCCAGCAGCATGTTGCCGTGCTTGGTGGAAATCACCGGATCGAGAACGAGCGGCCCGAAATCGTATTGCTTTAGGTTGGCCGCGACGTCCTTGATCACGGCAGAATCGGCCAGCATCCCAGTCTTGGCGGCCCGGATCTTAAGGTCCTCCCCGACGGCCTTGAACTGGCTATCGATGAACGACAGCGGCATTACCTGACTATCGTGAATGCCGTAAGAGTTGCCCGCCACGGCGGCGGTCAGAATCAGCGTACCGTACGTGCCGCGCATGAAGAAACTGTGCAAGTCGGCCTGAGCGCCTGCACTGCCATCGCTGTCAACACCGGCGATGGTCGCCACTTGTGGTAATTCGTTTGCCATTTTCTCGCCCCTTCGAATCAGTATCGTTCCTAATTGTACAAGGCTAAGCAAAATAAGCAAACAAAAAGCGCCGATAACGGCGCTTTTTTCGGTTTTAGTTGAATGCGCGGCGCTGCGGCAGGACCGCCTTGAGCCACTCGCCAAAGAACGGGTACTGGTGGTTCAGTTCCATGACGTGCACTGTTTTCTCCGGGTAGTGCAAGACGATCCGGTTGTTCTCCGTGTCCAGCTTGATGCTGAGCACGTTGTGGTTCGGCAGGTCAAGGGCATAGGCGCCACGGCCAGCCTGGCGCATCAAGATCGCGTTGTTAGAGGCAATCACGAACAATTCGTCCAGCGCCGGGGAATTTTCGGCGGCGCGCACGTTGACCTGCAGGCGAAGGTGGGCGCCGACCAATTCGTTCGGAATGGTCGTGGAGGCCCAAGTCAGGGTGTCATCGACCGTATCGTCGGCGCCGAGGTCCTTCCAGTCATGCCCGTTGTCATCGAGCACCTGATAGCTGATCACGCTGCCGTGATCCAGCGGCACGGCCAGCTTGATGTTGCCAGACGATTTGATTTCCACTGTGGTCGATAGCGGCTTGGAGTTGTCGAACTTGGTGGCAAAGCTCAGACCATCCACCGGCTGCAGAACGGTTTCGTCGATGGTGGCAAAGCTGAGGTCCGCCGTGTACAGGACTTTGATCATTGCCGCCAGAGCCTGCAGCTCGCCGTCGGTGTAACCCAGTTCGGGGTCTTTGGCGGTGATTTGGAGCAGCGTCGGCAGATTCTTGGCGATCAGCCGGCCGTTGGGGGTCAGTGCACCGTCAATGGTTAAGAGTTCAGTGTTTTTGTCGGGGCTGGCGAGGTAAACCGTAATGGTACTGTGGTCACCGTCGCCCACTTTGGGCTCGAACCACAGCCGCTCGGCAAAAGTGGTGTCGATTTGCTTGCTGGCGCGCAGGGTCTCCAGCAGTTTATCAGCCATCAGCGCAGTGTAGCTGAGTGTTTCCGCCTGAATCGCCGGCAGATTGCCTTGCCACAGCGGATCGTTGCGCAGGAAGGCCATGCGCTTGCTGTAAGCGATGGTGATCTCGTCGCGCGCCTCTTTCGCGTTCAGCGCGCTGGTGGTGATTTTAACTAACTCGTGATCTTTAAAATTAAGCATTTGCCTGCTCCTCCTTCAGCTCCAATGCCCGCATGAAGTCATCCTGCAGGCTGCCCAGAATGTTTTCAAACTGGTCGACGGAACTGTAGTTAGAAGTGACGGCTTGGTATTCGTAGCGCGTGATCGCGGCGCCGACTTGGAGCTGGCGCTTTTGCGTGTCGAAGGCTTCATCGGCGCTGGCCTTGGCGGAGTCAAAGCGGGCCTTGAGCTGGCTTTGATCTGGGCCGCTCTGCTTGTGCGATGTGGCAGCAGGTTGATCCTGATCGGGGTCGACAAAGCTCTTTAAAAAGCCGCGCACCCGTGACCCTGTGGCCTCAGGCTGAACCGCATCACTCGAGGCGGCATCGGCTTCGGCGTCCTCCAGCTGGCGGTGCAAGCGATCGACTTCCTGATAGGTGTCTTTCCGCATGGCCTCGAGCTGATTATCGAGAAAATGGTCGGGGTCCTTGGCAAACGCGCGCAGTTGCGGCAGGATCTCGCGCTCGGCGTCCGTGCGCTGTACAATGCTGCGGCTGAACACGTCAATCGTGCCAAACTGGCGGCGGTGGTACCAGTCGCCAAAGTAGACCTCGCCTTGGTCGGACACCTCGAAGAACGGGATGTGTTCGCGCAAGAAGGCGATGAAGTCCTGGCGCAGGAAGTCGTGCAGCTCGCGCACAGCGGCCTTGTCGTAGGCCAGAATGTAACCCGGGGTTTCTGCCAGCGTCAGACGCAACGTCTCGCTGGTCGTATCGATGCCCTGATATAAATGATAGGTCGAGCGGTCAGCCCAGGCCTGAGCGAATGTTTTAAAAAAATTATTTTGATAATTAAGGCTGGATTCTACTGTCATGTCGTTTCCTCTCGCTTCTTAACTGATACGTTTAGTTTACCGCAACCGCAGGACCGGTGAAACCAGTGCCATCAAAAGTTTCCTTATATTGTGCACAAATTTGAGCTTTTAAAATGAGAAAGTGCCCATTTAGGCGGACAAACGATGCCGGGCCGGATAGAATAAGTTGCAGACCGACTTTGGAGGGAAGGACGCATGGCAAAAAAGACACTGACGCTGAAGTGGTTATTTCTCGGCTCGCTGATCACCAACACCGGGATCTCGTTCATCTGGCCACTGACCACGATTTACATGCACGAGTACTTGGGTGAGTCCCTGACAATTTCGGGGATCGTGCTATTTTTCAATTCCGTGGCGATGATGCTGGGAAACTTGATCGGTGGGCGGTTGTTTGATCGGTGGTCGCCGTACCGCACCATCCTGACTGGAATCGGGCTCGACGTCGGGACCTCACTGGCCCTCATTTTTTGGCACGGCTGGCCGGCGTACCCGTTATTTTTGGTGCTCATGGGCTTTGGCTCAGGACTGGTGAACACGGCGATCAACTCGTTTGCCACGCTGGCGACCAGTCGGCGCGCCAGCTACGTGTTTAACGTCCTGTACTTTATGCAGAACTTAGGCTTGGTGATCGGGACACTGATTGTCGGCTACGTGCTGCCGCTCGGGATCGCGTACATTTTTGCACTGGCGTTTGTCATGTTTTTGCTGTTCTTCGGCGTGGCGCTTGGGCACTTCAATATTCCCAAGCGCCCGACTGCTGAGCGAGTCCAAGCGGGGAAAACTAACCGCAAGAATCCACACCTGATCAACATCATGTTGCTGCTGATGACGTTGTTTTTGACCTGGGTGGCGTACGAGCAGTGGCAAAGTAACATCTCCACCTTCATGCTGTCGCTGGGTATGAACGTGCGCAATTACTCATTCTTGTGGACGTTTAACGCGGTGCTCATTGTGCTGGGGCAACCGATCCTGACCCTGTTTGACGACTGGCTGACCGCGCACTTGCGCCTGCGTCTCGGCGTGGGGTTTGCGCTATTTGGCACGGCCTTCCTGATCCTGATCCCGGCGCACTCGTACTGGATGTTCGTGCTGGCGATGGGCGTGTTGACCTTAGGGGAGATTCTGGCGCTGCCTTCTGTGGCGACCTACGTGGACATGTACACCGAGCTGGCAGAAAAAGGCCGGTTCCAAGGCTATGTGCAGATGTTTGCCTCTGCCGGCCGGGCAGTCGGCCCCCTGGCTGGGGCGCTGGTGATCGAATCTGTCGGTTACCACCCGCTGTTTCTCGCGCTGGCGATTATTTTGTACGTGTCGATCGCGATTTTCTCTTGGCGGGCAGCATCGGTTAAATAACTAATGCAATTCATCATTAATATTATAAAAGTTCATATTTTCTTCACAACTTATGGATATTATAAGAACATAGAAAGACGCAAGCCTTTCTACCCCAACCCAATTTTTCATTTTTACTCCTCCAAAGTAAAAATTGTCAGGCAGTCCCCCAAACTACCTGGCCAACTCCTCAGGCCGCTCACTCAGCGGCCTTTTTGGTGCCGCCAAGGCCAGCCCAATGGCCCAGCCGGTCGTCGCGGCAAAATCCTCTTTACAGCCGGTCTTGGTATGCTACAATAATACTTGTGTTTTGGGTCCGTAGCTCAGTTGGGAGAGCGCTGCCTTCGCATGGCAGAGGTCGTGAGTTCGAATCTCATCGGATCCATAGGGGTAAAAAAACCGGTATTCGCAAGGCGCTTGCAAGGCCTTAGAATGCCGGTTTTATTGTATTTAGGAAAGCTTCGCGGTTTGTCTGGTCTCTTTCCGATTATCTCAAAGGATGATGAAATGATTACCGCAGAGATGACCAGAAGGGGATGCCAGTTGGAACAGAAAAAAGGCAAAACTATTCGCGTTGCTCTTTACGATTAATAAAGAGAATCTAGCGGGAGACAAAGCGCTCACGGATGACATTTGCCTTGGAACGAATTCATTAACGACGGCAGCCATGGTCCTTAACATATTAGGGGCGATTTACCCCCTATCTGAGCTTTTACCCGTACATGGCGAAAATCTCGAATGCGCTAAACGGTCCGCTTGAGTCAGTCATCATTGTGTATGATTATTCTCCGCCGTTGTCTGACGACTGGCTGAATAACCAGGCACCTAGACGTTTAGCCGATTGTCGGCGCTTCGTGGCTGATAGATCAGTCAAATTGGCCGAGCATATGGCCGGACTAGCTGATGGTGATTCGCCTTGAAAGCGGGGTATTGGCGTGATCAGCGAGGTTATTGTTGACAGCGTCGTCAATATTTTTGAGGACGGTCAAATGAATCAAAAAGCCGGCGCATGGCCGGCTCAGGTGACATCATTTTTTGATAAACGTGAGATATGCCCAGTATAGCCCGGCCACGATGGCCAGGAACAAGGCGATTTTGATAATCAGGCTGATGATGCCTGCCACCAGCGGCAGCAGAATCAGTCCCAAAATGATGATCACGGCGATGACGCCGATTTGTTTCCATTGCGCAGTTTCCATAGTGAGCCTCCATGAGATGATAATTTCAGTATAGCAAAGGCTGGTGACGAGCGCGCGGTTTGACCGTAAAATCGGCCTGAGGACTGAGGTGGACGGGCCATATTTTCACGCAATGACACGATAATGATTAAATTGTCCGCCATACAATATCTAGTATTTTTGGCCAATTTGGACGGTCTTTCTGCCATATATAGTGCCCATCCAATCTTAAACGTGATAGAATGTTTCTATGATGTTCGAATCTGAACAAAGGAACGGAGAGGGTATCCATGATCGATTTAAAAGTAAAAATCAACGTAAAAAAACGCGACGGGCGGATCGTCGATTTTGACCAGAGCAAAATCACGGCCGCGATCACGAAGGCAGCAAAGGCGGTGAACGGCGAGCTTGCGCCGACCGACTACACGTTGATCGAATCGATCTCGGATGCCGCGGTCGCGACGATCACCGAGCGCTTCACTAAAGACGTGCGCATTCCCGAGGTGCAGAGCATTGTGGAGCAGGCGCTGCTGGATGCGCACCAGTACGACTGGGGCGAGGCCTACACCAAATACCGGGTAAAGCGCGACATCGAGCGCTCGAAGAAGGCCGACGTCAACTACAACGTCCAGAAACTGTTGGACCGCGACTCGACCGTTGTGCACGAAAATGCCAACAAGGACTCGCGTGTGTTCTCCACGCAGCGGGACCTGACGGCCGGCGCCGTGGCCAAGGCCATTGGGCTGAAAATGCTGCCACCGGCCGTGGCAAACGCCCACCTGCGCGGCGATATTCACTGGCACGACCTCGACTACACGCCTTACATGGCCGAGACCAACTGCTGCCTGATCGACTTCAAGGAAATGCTCAATCACGGCTTTTGCATCGGCAACGCCGAGGTAGAGCCGGCTCACAGCATTCAGGTCGCCGTCACCCAAATGACGCAGATCATCGCCAACGTCGCCTCTAGCCAGTACGGCGGTTGCTCGTCGGATCGGACCGACGAAGTGCTGGCACCATTTGCCCAGAAGAATTACGAGAAGCATCTGGAAGAGGCCAAGGAGCTGCCGATCGATGCTGCCACAGCTGAGGCATACGCCAAGCGCCGCACCAAGAAAGACATTTACGACGCGCTGCAGACGCTGGAATACCAAGTCAACACGTTATACTCGACCCAGGGCCAGACGCCTTTTGTGACGGTCGGCTTCGGTCTGGGTACCAACTGGCTGGAACGCGAAATTCAAAAGGACATTCTCAAGATTCGCATTGATGGACTGGGCAAGGAAAAGCGCACGGCGATTTTCCCGAAGCTTGTCTTCACCATCAAAAAGGGCCTGAACCTGCACCCCGGCGATCCGAATTACGACATCAAGGAACTGGCCGTCGAGTGTGCCACCAAGCGCATGTACCCGGATATCCTGTCGTATGACATGATCAAAAAGCTGACCGGTTCCTTCAAGGCACCGATGGGCTGCCGCTCGTTTTTGCAGGGCTGGACGGATCCCGATACCGGCGAGGAAGTCAACGCCGGCCGCATGAACCTCGGGGTCATCACCGTCAACCTGCCGCGCGTTGCCATGGAAAGCAAGGGCGACAAGGACAAATTCTGGAAGATTCTTGAGCAGCGCCTCGACATCTGCAAGCAGGGTCTGGTGTACAAGGTGGAACGGGCCAAGCAGGCCACGCCGGAATCTGCACCAATCCTGTATAAGTACGGTGCGTTTGGCAAGCGCCTGAACGATGACCAAAGCGTCGACGAGCTGTTCAAGAACTCGCGCGCCACAGTTTCGCTGGGCTACATCGGTCTGTACGAGGTCGGCACCGTCTTTTACGGCTCGGCCTGGGAGAAGAATCCGGAGGCCAAGGCCTTTTCCATCGACGTGGTCAAGGATCTGTACGAGCACTGCAAGAAGTGGGAAAAGGAGTATGGTTACCACTTCTCCGTTTACGGGACGCCGTCTGAAAGTCTGACTGACACATTCTGCCGGCTGGACAAGAAGCGCTTCGGCGTGGTCAAGGACATTACGGACAAGGATTACTACACGAACTCCTTCCATTACGATGTCCGCAAGGCGCCGACCCCGTTTGAAAAGCTCGACTTTGAAAAGGACTACCCGAAGTACTGCTCAGGCGGCTTCATTCATTACTGTGAGTATCCAAACCTGAAGCAGAACCCGAAAGCCTTGGAAGCCGTCTGGGACTATGCCTACGACAAGATCGGCTACCTCGGCACGAACACCCCAATCGACCAGTGCTTCGAGTGCGGGTTCAAGGGTGAATTCAAGGCCACCGAAAAAGGGTACGAGTGCCCGCAGTGCGGGAATCACAACCCGGATACCTGTGATGTCGTCAAGCGCCTTTGCGGCTACCTTGGCAACCCGAACAAGCGGCCGATGGTCCACGGGCGGCAGGAAGAAATCCTTCACCGCAAGAAGCACATGGTCATCGGCAACGATGATTTGGCTGGCCAGGCTTAATCTTTTCGCACATAAAGGAACCCCACTCGCCCTGCGCAAGTGGGGTTTTCTGTTGCCTCACAGACGGCGAACGCAGCGAGTGATTGACCATTCGAAGAAACTGATTAAAAGCACTCGATTACCAAAAGTAAGTCGTGTATAATTGGTGATGCTGATTTTCAGAAACGGAGGAAATTATATGAAAAAATGGTTAATCGCGCTGGCTAGTCTGTTCATGGTGGGCGTGCTCGCCGCATGCGGCAACAGTCAAAGCAGCAGTAGCAAGGCCGGTACCGACAACGTCAAACTGGTCACCCCCAAGACGCTGACCATTGGCCTCGAAGGTACCTACCAGCCATACAGCTACCATGAAAACGGCAAGCTGACCGGTTTTGAAGTTGAGCTGGGCGAGAAGATTGCCGGCGAGCTCAACTTGAAGCCGAAGTTTGTGGAGACCAAGTGGGACTCGCTGATTGCGGGGCTGAACGTCGATAAGTACGACCTGATTCTTAACAACGTCGCCGAGACGCCGGAACGCGCTGCGAAGTATCGTTTCACCGTGCCGTACACTTCAGGCAAGTCGGAGCTGGCGGTCAAGAAAGGCAACACGACCATCAAGTCGATTAAAGACATCAAGGGCAAGAAAATGGCCCAAAGTATCACCTCTAACAATGCGGCGAACGTGAAGAAGCTCGGTGGGGTCATTGTCCCAGTCGACGGCTTTGCGCAGTCGGTCACACTGATCGAACAGGGCCGCGCGGACGGTACGGTCAATGACACCGCGTCCTTCCACTCCTACCTCAAGCAGCAGCCAAACGCGGACATCAAGCTGATCCCGGTCGGTAATGCGATCAAGACGACACCGGCGCGTGGGCTGCTGCGCAAGGACGAAGGTCCGCTGCAAAAGCAGGTCACCAAGGCGATTGAAAAGTTGCGCAAGAACGGTCAGCTCGGAAAGCTGTCGAAGAAGTACTTCGGCAGCGACATCACGAAGTAACCGAGCGGCGATGAGTAAAGGAGGGATTTGATGAGTGCCTGGCAAATTGTTGTGAAGTCACTGCCGGAACTGCTGGTAGCGATGCTGAAGTACACCATTCCAATTACGTTGATTTCATTTGCGTTAGGGCTGATTTTGGCGGTGCTGGTCGCCCTTGTCCGGATCTCGCCGTCGCAGAAGCCAGTCATGCGCGGGCTGAAAGGCCTGACCTGGTTCTACGTCTGGGTCTTCCGCGGCACGCCGCTGTTGGTGCAGCTGTTCCTGATTTTCTTCGGATTGCCGTACCTCAAGATGAATGGTCATGCCATCATCGAGCTGAACGCCTGGACGGCCGGCATTCTGACATTTTCGCTGAACACCGGGGCCTACGCTTCGGAAACAATTCGCGCGGCGATCTCATCGGTGCCGAAGACCCAGTGGGACGCGGCTAAAGCCCTGGGAATGAAAAAGTCGCTGATCCTGCGGCTGGTCATCTTTCCGCAGGCGCTACGCATCGCGTTGCCGCCGCTGTCCAACAGTTTCATCAGCCTGATCAAGGACACGAGCCTGGCCAGTGGCATCACCATCATCGAGATGTTTCAGGTCAGCCAGCAGTTTGCGGCGCTTTACTACAACCCGCTGGTCTCGTACAGCTTGGTCGCGTTCCTGTATTTGATGCTGACGACGGTCTTGACCGGCGTGCAGAGCTGGCTGGAAAAGCGCACCAGCCGCTACCTGCTCAGCGAAGGGCAATAAGTGATGGCAATCAAAATGGCTCAGAGCGTCGTGCGACGCTCTGAGCCATTTTGATTGCCTTAATTCTGACCCGCTTTCGGCACCTGATTTTCCGGCCGGTCCAGCAGGTGCTGCCGGCTGATGACGGTGGTGACGACCAGGGTCAGCAGCAGCAGGCCGCTGCCGGCGATGCCAAACAGCAAAGGCGCTGCGAAGTGATCAAACAGTGCCCCGAACACCAGCGTGCCGATTGGCGCAAGCATTGTCGAAATCGTGAGGTCGAGGGAAAAAACGCGGCCTTGCAGATTTTGCGGAATAATCTGCTGCTTGAAGGTGTTTGCAGGGGTGTTGATCAGCACCATCAGGATCCCGTTGAGCATGCTTTGCAGCCAGAAGAAGGCGGTGCTGAGCCAGCTGGGCCAGGAAAACAAGGCCGGCACACCGGTGGTCGTGAACATAGCGCCCAGCAGGAACAAGTTGAAATAGGAAAAACGGATGGGGTGGGTGCGGATGGTGATGGCCGCCAGCAAAATGCCGCCGCTGAACATGCCAACGGCAAAGCCGGAATCGACCAGCCCATATTGCTGGTTGGAGAGCTTCAGCGTCTGAATGAGCAGATACGGAAGGCCAACATTCATGGCCGCAAACAGGAAGTTGACCGCGGCTGAGGAAATCATGATGGTCAGAATCAGCTTCTGATTTTTGACGTAGGCGAACCCGGTCTTGAAGTTGTTCAGGACGGACTCTCGCGGCTGCGGCGTAGCAGGTTGGGTGACCAGGCGGAATTTCAGGAGCAGGATCGCGACCAGCGCGGTCAGTTCGAACAGCACCTCAACGTAGGCGAAAGTGTCGATGGCCACCAGCGTGTAGAGCCACGCACCAATCAGCGGCGCTAGGAAGGCGGCCAGGCTGGTGATGGACTGATTCAGCGAGTTGACTCGCTGCAGCTCGCTGCCCTCAAACAGCTGCACCAGGCTGGCGGTCAACGTGGTGCTGAGAAAATTGTCGGTGACCTGCAGCACGATGATCAATGCGATCAGTTCCGCGTAGTACTGCGCGGGCCACACCCGAAATACCAAGCCAAACGCAACTAGGACCACACTGGTGACCACCTGGGCGCTCAGCATGATGCGCCGGTGGTTCATGGTGTCCACGACATAGCCAACAAACGGCGTCAGCAGCAGTGACACCACCGGTCCGGTGACCAGCGTGACGCCCATGCTGAGGGCGGAGCCGGTGCGGTGCAGAATGTACAGGCCGATGGCAAAAGACAGCATGCTGGATCCGAACGTGCCGGCAAATTTTAAGATGAGAATTTTGATGGTCTGCGGCGTAAGGTTTTTCAAGAGAAACTCCTAGTGAGGTTTAGTTGGCTGAGGCAGTGACTGGTGGCACCTGGTTCTCAGGCTTGTCATATAGATGGCTGCGCCTGATCAGGCCGGTCACAATCAGGGTGAAGATGATCAGGACGATGCCAGTGACGCCAAACAGCAGCGGGGCGGCGAGGTGATCAAACAGCACCCCGAACATCAGCGTGCCCAGCGGCGCTAGCATCTGCGAAATCGTGCCGTCAAGTGAGAACACACGGCCTTGCAAGTGATGTGGAATCACTTGCTGCATGAAGGTGTTGATCGGTGTGTTGATCAGCACGATCAAGACGCCGTTGACGATGTTTTGAATCCAGAAGTAGCCGGTGCTCAGCAGACCCGTCCAGCTTAGCACGGCAGGCAGGCCGGTGAAGGTGAAGAGAATCGCCAGCAGGATGATGTTAAAGAACGAGAACTTGATTGGGTGGGTGTGCATTTTCAGCAGCGACAGCAGGATGCCACCGCCAAACATGCCAATGGCAAAGCCCGAGTCAACGAATCCGTACTGGTTGTTGGTCATTTTCATGGTTTGGATCAGCAGGTACGGCAGGCCGACGTTCACGGCGGCGAAGAGGAAGTTCAGAAAGGCCGAGGACACGGTCAGGATGAAGATCAGCTGCTGGCTTTTCAGGTATGCAAAGCCGGTTTTGAAGTTGTGCCACACAGATTCTGGTGCCTCACCCGGAGTCTTCTGCGATGCAGTCTGACCAAGTTGAAACTTCAGGAGCAGGATGGCGGCTAGGGCGGTCAGCTCGAACAGCACTTCGATGAACGCAAAGGTGTCGATGGGCACCAGCGTGTAAAGCATTGCCCCCATGAGTGGGGCCAGGAACATGGCGAGGCTGGCAATAGATTGGTTGAGCGAATTGACCCGTTGCAGCTCCTCGGGCGCAAACAGCTGGACCAGGCTGGCCGTCAGCGTTGTGCTGAGAAAATTGTCGGTCACTTGCAGTGCGATGATGAGTGCAATCATCTCCGGGTAATACTGCGTCGGCCAGAGCCGAAAGCCGAAGCCGAACAGCACCAGTGCAATACTGGTGGTGACCTGCGCGGTGATCATAATGCGCCGGTGGTTCATGGTGTCGACCACGTACCCAACGAACGGAGTCAGAATCAAAGAGACGATAGGGCCGGTGATCATGGTGACGCCCATGCTGAGCGCAGACCCGGTGCGGTGGAGAATGTACAGGCCAATGGCAAACGAGAGCATGCTTGACCCGAAGGTGCCGGCAAATTTCAGTACCAGCATCTTGATGGTTTGAGGTGTGAAATTTTTCATAACGTGCTCCTAGATGTAGTGGATCGTGACGTCGCCCATTTTAAAATCGCCGGCCAGCACCACAAGCGGACCGGTTTTGGTCGGGGTCTCGCCTTTTTCATTGAAGTCGACCGCCAAGTTGCCTAGGTTGGGTTGGACGTTCCATTCGCGGGGGATGTACAGGCTGATGTCGCCCAACTGACCGAGCACTTCGATTAGGGCCGGCTCGTTGATGATGGTCGCCTTGTCAAAGAAGACCTTGGCGTCGCCCAGATTGACGTGAATCACCGCGTGGCGGAAGTCGCCTTGCTGGACGTAGCGCGTGGCGCTGCCGAGCTTCACGTTGACGGTGACGTCGGCGGATTCACTGCTGGGCACGTAGCTCGGTGCTTTCTTGGCGTCTTTTTGCATTTGGCGCAGATCACTGAGTGAGTAATGGTTGTCATTAATGGTGACAACGCTGAAGTGGTGTTTTTTCAGCGGTTTGAACAACAGGGTCAGCCCAATCGATAGCAGCACCGCCGCCCCGAGAATCGTCCACGGGACCAACTGCTGGATGCCCAGCGGTTTGGCGAAGAGCATCGCCAGAAACGCCAGACTGAACGAGAACCCCGCGAACGACAGGCTGGCAAGACTCTTGATGGCCGCGGCGACCAGGATCAGGACCAGGACCAGTGTCCAAAAGCGCAAGTGATAGGTGAACAGGCCGAGCTGGCTCAGCACTAAGATGGCCGCGCAGACCACGAAGAATAATCCCCAGAACCAATGACCCCATTTAACTTGTTTGGTTTCCATTACAAACCCCTCATTTCGTTTAAGCGGTCGACTAGCGCTTTGTAATAGCGCCGCGATGCGTAGACCTGTTTATGACTGTTTTGAAACTCCACTAGGCAATCTGATAGCGAACGGTTGATTGCTGAAACTTGGTTTAAGTTGATGATCACCGACTTGGCCACCTGCATGAAACTGCCAGGCAGCGACTCGGCCAGCTCGTACAGCTTTTGCTTGCTGGTGAAAATGTCGTCCTTAGTGTGGACCTGAAGCGTGCGGTCCTGCGTTTCAATGAACAGAATCGTCGGCAGCGGCAGGAAACGTTCAAGCGTGTCTTGGAACACTGGCAGGGTGGGGGCAGTGGGTGCGGCCAGCGCGTTTTTCACCGCGGCAGCCGCCTCCTGATCTTTGGCCCGAATGACCAGTTCCGGTTCCTTCAGGTCCGGATCAGTTTCAATTTTGATTTTCATTGCCCCACCTCCTCGCTTGGTACTTCATTATTAGACCATTAAAATTCGCTGAGTGAAATACCTTGTACGTATCCGGTCAAAAAAACCGCGTGACTGGTTAGGCACGCGGAAAGGAATCAAAGGTTTCTGAGAATATTGGTGCTCTAAGCGGGGCTGTGTTTTAGTGCGCTCTCTAGCCAGACCGCGTTGCGGTCTGGCGTCGAGTGGCAGTCTCTAAGCGCTAAAGCGCTAAGAGACTGCGCAAAAAAAGGCCATCACTGGGTGGGTGATGGCCAAGGAGTAAGGATTGGCGAAACGGCTGGGCGGCCGTTTCGCGATTTTTACTTTGGAGGAGTAAAAATGAAAAAGTTGGGTATGGGTATGGAAATGAGTGGGTGGCTCATCTCTATACTGGTTAATCTAATCCCATAATGTGAAGAAATTGTGACGTTCACGACCCTAATCAAAAAAATTTGCTGGGGCAAGCGCAATTAATTGCCCTTTTTAAAATCAGAGCTTAGGCTGAGGGTGGAGGTGAATCAAATGGAGCTAACTTTTGACGACGCGGCGGTGGCAAAAATCCAGCCGCACTTGGGACCAGATAAGAAATTACTATTAACGTTTGAGGATGGGGTCGGCCAGTACTCCCAGCATGCCATGATTCACATGATGATCCAATTCACGCTGAATGTGGTGGCCCAAACTGCCCCCACTGACGGGTATAACGTCGTGGTCGACTCGAACCTGGGACCGATCCTGATCAAGGACTACTCGGCTGAAGACCTGGATGAACACCTGACCGTTCACCTGAACAAGACGTTGAACACCATGCAGCTCAGCGGGGATGGCGGCGTCATCGACAGCGACATGGGGTTCTTGGATTTTACTGAAAAGAAATAGGTTGAGGCTTCTTTCTCTTGAATTAAGTGCCGCTTGGGTTAAAATTTAACCTGGCAACTGAATTCGGGAGGTTAAATTTTGAATTACACGTTTGAATCGGCATTGACGATCCATGAAATCAAAGCGCTGTATGGCGCGGTTCACATGACGCATTACCTGAACGACCCAGCGGAAACGGCGCGGGGCATCGCCAACTCGACGCTGCTCACGGCGCGCGATGGCGACAAGCTGGTCGGCGTGATCCGCGGCGTTTCGGACATGCATACCATTGTGTTTGTGCAGGATCTGATTGTGCTGCCCGAGTACCAGCATCAAGGCATCGGCACCGAGCTGCTGGACCAATTTGACGAGTACTTCAAGCAGGTCGACCGCATCGTAATCGTCACGACCAATGAAGCCATGGCGGCATTTTACGAACACGCCGGCTTCCAGCGCGGCAGTGATACGAAGGTGGCCACCTTTGTGCGGCCACGCAAACTGCTTGAGCCGAAGTTTTAACCGGCGCTAAACGTCAGGGAGGCAGACATGGAACCGACAGAAAACGTCACGAGAGAGCAAAAGGCCGAAGGGGCGAACCTGCTGCTTGAGCAGGGGTATATTACCGAGCGCGACGAGCCAACCATGATGGACGAGCAGTGGTGTCACGAGTACCTGGAGCAGGTCAACGACGAGCTGCGGCTGCGCACGCTGACGCCGCGCGGCGAATTGAAACTGTTCCACTATTACATGGGTCCCGGTTCGATTATTTACGATCCGGAGCGCTTTTCCGAGGCGGAGGCGAAGGCGGTGTTGCAAAAGGCGCTGGGCTTTGCCAAGTGATCAGCAAAAGCAGCGTGAAGATTCATTCTTCACGCTGCTTTTCGTTAGGCCTCAAACGGGCCATCTAGCACAATTTTGCCGGCTTGATGGCCTGCCATCAACGTTCTTAGGCCGGTCTTAATGTTGGCCGCATTGATCTTGTCAAACCGCGTCGTGACACTGGGGTCGATCAAGCCGACAGCGGCCAGTGTGGCCAGTTGTGAGAGGATGTGGCCTTGGCTGGCCATGTCATGGTGGAAGTCGCTTTTGGCAAACATGAACTCGAAGTCAAGGCTGGCGCCCTTTGGTTTCAGTGCGGTCACGTCGAGCGGCCCCTGCGGCGTTGCGACCGCGCCCACGTGGCCGAACGGGGCGACCAGCTGGGCGGCTAGGTCCAGGTAGGGCTCAGTCGCGTACAAGATGGCCACGGCGTCGACAACCGGATAGCCGGCGGCGTGAACGGCAGCGATGAGGTCCTCATGATAGTTTAGGGGCACATCGACGCCGTGGCGGGCAAGCCAGTCGAAATGCCGGGTGCTAGCGGTGGCCAGCACCGTCATGCCTGTCCAGTGGGCGAGTTGACTGAGCATAGAGCCAACGCCGCCTGCGCCGTTAATGATCAGCAGCGTTTTACCTTTGTTCGCCTGGGCTGCCGGGACAAAGTTCATCTTTTCAAACAACAGTTCCCATGCGGTCAGTCCAACTAGGGGCAGGGCCGCAGCGTCACCTGCCGTCAGGTTTGCAGGCGCTTGAGCGATCAGCTCAGCGGCCACGGCCTGGTATTGCTCAAAGCTGCCAGGCCGCTTGGTGGTACCAGCGTACATGACGCGCTCGCCGGGCTTAAACCGGGAGACGCCACTGCCAACGGCGGTGATCACACCGCACGCATCGTAACCCAGGATCCGTGGGGCCTGCTGCTGGTTCAGCGCCGCGCGCTGCTTTTCGTCAACTGGATTCAGCGCGATGGCTTGGACCTGAACCACAACATCGTCAGTGCCGGGGTTGGGGCGCTTCAGGTCGATGGGGACCAAGCTGGCGGCATCATCCAGGGCGACCCCGTCATACGCGGCAAAGCCAAGGTTTTCGAACATAGAATACGACTCCCTTCGATTGTGCTATATTTATTGTAGCCGTTTTTGATCAATAATTGATGAAACTTGCGAAAGAAGGCCGCCTATGCGCAGCAATCGTAAAGGGTCCCGCACCCAGCTCTGGATTAACTTGCTCTTATTTGTGTTTGGCTGCTTGTTCAGCTGGTTTGCCTGGTACGTGACTCAACCGCAAACGCCGGTGGCCATGACCGCTGCACTGAGCTTTGGCTTCGGCACGGTGATTCTCGTCGGCCTGTTAGCGTACTTTGATTCCGCGACCCACACGCGGTGGGGCAGATTCTTCGTCGACCTGGGGTTGGGGTTGGCCATCGTGGCCCTGCTATACGTGTACCTGATCGGCCTTGTGGTGATGTGGCAGGTCATTGTGGCGGTGGTGCTGGTGATTGCCGCACTGGCCGGCTTGTTTGCGCTGCGCAAGCCGAATCGGGCTGCTGACCGCGGGCCAATGCCCCCGGATTACTTTGGTGAAGAGGAACATGATCAAAGCAAGAGCAAGTAAGCGCGCTTTGGTCCACGCAAAAACCGTCTGGCAGATGCCAGGCGGTTTTTCAGTAATCGAACTTGGGTTACTGGACCTGCTGGATGCGGATCTCAATGTTTTGCGGCACGCGCGGGCGCAGAATGCTAATCAGCGATTGCAAATCGCTGCGGAACGTTAGCCGCACGAAGCGGCGAGCAGACAGCCCGAACACGGCGACGACCATCGACTGGCCGTTTGGCAGCTGCAGCGGCGTCAGGGTCACCCCGACGAGCCGTGTGTAGGGAATGACCCGCGAGAACAGGCCCACATTGATCAAGCGCGTCGGGGTCAGGCCGGTGCTGCCGGTCATCACGGTCAGGGTCAAGAAGGCGGCCATGAACACGACGTAATACATGTTGCCGACACCGGTGCTGACGAACCAGAAGCCAAAGAAGACCGCCATCACCAGTTGGAAGGTCGAGTATGCGCCGCGCACGTCGATTTTACTTTGCCAAAAAAGGTAATAACCGCCGAGGCAAATCAATGCGGCATCAAGAATAATTAGAAAAGCGTTCATTTTAGATTATCTACTTTCTCCTGCGGTGTCGGTTGCAGGTTATCATTTGAAACATCACTTGGGTAAAGCCCGGAGACCTGCTGGTACCACTTGAACAAGCGTACCACGATGATTTTGATCACTGCAAAGCCCGGAATCCCCAAGATCACCCCAATCAGGCCGAACATGGAGCCTGCGGTCAGCAGGACCACGACAATCGTGATTGGGTGCATCTCTAGTTTACTCCCCATGACAAATGGTGAGATCAATTGTGTCTCGAGTAACCACTCGATGAAGAAGACGACGATCACGGCGATGAACATCTTTGGTCCCTGGATCGCCCCCATGATCAGTGCGGGCACCATCGCGAGTGCGGAACCGAAGTACGGGATCAGGTTTAACGGCGCTGCCAGCATCCCGAAAATCAGGCCGTAGCGCAACCCGATAATCGAGTAGCCGACCATGAAGATGATCCCGACGGCGATGGCGACAGTGAGCTGTCCTTGCACGTACGAGCCGACCTTGACGTTCATTTCGTGCAGCATGTCGCCAAAACTCTTGCGCTGCTTGGTGGGAATTAGATGCAGCACCATCGGCGTGAACTTGTTGCCGTCTTTGAGCATGAAGAACAGGATGATCGGCGCGGTTGCCACGGTGACCACCACGGTGCCGACCGTGGAGATGATCGATGACAGCGACGACAGGGTCCCTGACAGAATCGTTGAGCCGCGCTTGGACACCCAGGTCTGAATCTCGGTGGCGAATTGGCTGAGCTGCTTGTCGCTAAAAATATTCTGCTGGTTGTTTAGCGCGGTGACCCATTTGACGAGGTCGTCCCAGTAAGTCGGGGTGGCATTGATAAAACTGCGCAACTGGCTTTCAATCGGTGGCACCACCCGGGTGATGGCCAGAACAATCAGGCCAATCAGGAGCAGGAACACCAAGGCGATGGCGAGGAGTCGCTTTAACCCGTGGTGCTGCAGCCAGTTGACGACAGGGTTCAGCATGTAGAAGAGAATGCCAGCAAGAATGAAGGGTGGGGCGACAATGCTGAGAAAACTCAGCACCGGCTGGAACACCCACGCAATTTTCGTGAAGATAAAAATCGCCAGCAGGCCAAGCACCAGGTCAACTAGGATCACGGCAAACTTGTTGTTCAAAAACCGCTGGTAAAATTGTGAGCGTTTTGTTTGCATGCGCGCACCCCTTTAATTTGTCTACTCCCTCTATGATACCTAATCCACGGGGTGAAAGCGAATCCGGCGCAAGGCTGATTTGTTTGTGAATTGTAAAGGCCATCAACCAGGAATGCCGACCTAATCGGGTCGTTTGTAAACGAACTATATACAGAACCTTTACAAAAAACGAGAATTGGGTATAATTAAAACCATCAAAACGAAGAGAGGGGGCGCACAATGGGCATGACAATCTTGAAGTGGACACTGCGGGTGTTGGTCGCAGTGACCGTCGTCCTGTTGGTCATCAATACCGTCTTCGGCATTGGACTGATCGTGGTCGACATGGTGTTCGGCGGCGTCTACCTGATGCAGCGCAATAAGTGCGATCGCCGGCAGCTGCACCGGCTGGACCTCATGCACCGATTCTAATCATCATCCAAGAGACTGCTGAGGCAGTCTTTTTGTTTGGGCCCGGCGAGCAGTGCTTTTACTTGCAAACAAGCGTTCCCACTGGTATGATAAAGAAAACTAGAGAGCGGAGGCGGACGGCCATGCCATCCCAAGCAAGTCAGAAACGTTGGAAGCAGATCCTACACACCATTCATGATTCGATTCAAACAAACGGGTTTCCGCCGACAGTGCGGGAAATCGGTAAGAGCGTGGGGCTGAGTTCCAGTTCCACGGTGGCGGCGTACCTTGATCGACTCCTGGCGGAAGGCTATATTGCCAAGGACCCGGCCAAGCCGCGCACACTGATGCTCACCAAGGCGGGGCTGTCATACATCGGCATCGCCGAGGAAGGCATTCCCATTGTCGGCACGGTTGCCGCCGGGGTGCCGATCACCGCAATTGAAAATATCGACGGGTACTTCCCAATTCCGGATGACCTGGAGTACATTGCGGATGATCTCTTCATCCTCGAAGTGTCAGGTTCGTCCATGATCAAGATCGGCATTCTGGATGGGGATAAGCTGATCATCAAGAAGCAGGAAACTGCTGAGAACGGTCAGATTGTCGTCGCGATGACGCAGGACGATGAGGCCACAGTCAAGCGCTTTTACCGCGAAAACGGCGGCGTGCGGTTGCACCCTGAAAATGATTCCATGTCGGACATGTACTTCGACGACGTCTCGATCCTTGGCATCGTGGTGGGGCTTTACCGCAGCGAAGTGAAATAGGTTAAACGCCAAAGCGGCGCGACCAGTCTTCTGGTTGCGCCGCTTTGTTAATGCTTGATGGTACTAAGGTCGTCGTGCTTAACGCGCTGAAATTCGGGCCCGGTTGGGAGTTGCCTGATAGTCGTGGCGCTGAGTTTTTGAAACTCCCAGGTGCCAGTCGGTGAGTTGGGCTGCGCACGGCCGGTGAACGTATAGGTGTGCTTGCCGAGCGCCAGGCGGGCCGCAAACACGCCGGCATCAGTCGTCACGTAGCCGGCCTGAGCTGTTGAGTAGCGCTGTACGTCCACAAAGTAACCATCCGTCGAGGCTGTGATCTGCAGGACCTGGTTGGAATCAGTGGTATTGATCCAGTAATGGCCGATCAGATCATCGATGCCCGCATTGGTGTTAGGGCGCTTTTGGGGGACGGCTTTCTTGCTGACCTTAACGGCGCTGCTGGTGCTGGCCGATGAGGCCTTTTTTTGACCGCTGCACCCAGCCAAGAGCAGTAGCAGGGTGGTGCTAAGCATGAGCTTTTTCAACATGGCTACCTCACAGGTGTTGCACAAGCGTCATCACAATTGGGATCACAATGATGGCAAACATTGTGGTGGCTGAAACGGTGATCGCGGCATTTTTCGAGTCTGCGCCGTACAGCTTGGCCACCACTGGCGCGTTCGTCATGACCGGCATACAGGACTGCAGGATGAAGACTTGCTTCATCAGCAGTGGGACCGGGGCGGCGACGACCAGGGCGTACATAATGAGTGGCGCAAAGACGAAGCGACCGGAGAAGACACCAAGCATCTCCCGGTCGAAGCGGATGTTCTTGATGCCGGCTTGGTACATGGCGATGCCGATGAAGAACATGGACCCCGGAATGGTCAGATCCCCGACGTAGCCCAGCGTCGCCATGAGAAAGCTGGGCAGCTGGACGTGGAGCAGGACGAGCACCACGCCGAGCATGAACCCGAGCAGCGGCGGGGAGAAGATTTTGCCGAGGGTCTGCTTGAGGTCAAAGTGGGCCGCCTGCGGACCATCGCGCTGGATCAGGTACACGCCGACGGTCCAAAAAATCGTCGTGTTGGCCATGTAGTACACCAGCACGTACGGCAGGCTCTTGGGCCCAAACAGCGCCAGGTTTACTGGCAGCCCGATGAACACGGTGTTTGAATTGAAAAACATGGATTTAAACAGGCCGCGCCGCTTCGGGTTGACGCGAATAACGCGGGCCACCACGAAGGACAAGGCAAACAGCAGCGCCATCGACAGCACCGGAAAGCGGAGGTCGGGAAGCAGCGTGGCGAGTTCGTGCGCCGAAAAGCGGGAGCAGATGGTGTCGATCATGTATGCGGGCAGCGCCACCTGGGTGACGACCTTAGCGATCACCCGGCTGGAGTGATCATCGAACCAACCAATGGCGGTCAGCCCGTAGCCAATCGCGACCAGGATCAGGATTTCAGCGACCCCGCCTAAACTTGAGAGAAAAGCAGTCAAAAAATTACTCCTAACATGCGGCAAAAAGGATTACCGCTGAAATTTTGCGAGGCCGCTGCCGGCTAAACTGTCAGCAGAGTCTGGATCAGCACATCAAACGGCTCAACAGGCCACGCCGGCGCGGCGAAGTTCATCGCACTGGGCACCAGCGTCACAGTGGCGCCTGGGTACTGCGCCAAGAAGCGATCGTAGTAGCCGGCGCCGAAGCCGATGCGCGCGCCGGTTGCCGGCACAAATGCGATCCCCGGGACGACCACCAGGTCGGGGCGCTGATTGACGTTTGTCGCCTCGTAAGGCGGCTCGGGAATGCCGAACTTGCTGGTGATCCGGTGGGCTGCGCCAGGGTCCTTCAAAAAGGCCATTTGGCGATGCGGCATCACGCGCGGCAGCAGCACGGTTTTGCCAGCTTCCTGCGCGGCTTGAATAATGCCGGTGGTATCAACTTCCATCGGCCCGCTGACGGTGGTGGCAATCGTGCGCGACGCCTGCCACTGCGGCAGTGCCAGCAGCTGCTGAATCAGGCCAGCGCTTTCCTGTTTGGTGATAGGGGCTGCGGCGGTCAGCCGTTTAAGCTGCGCCTTGCGGAATTCGGGTTTGGTTTGCACTAGCCGATTTTCTCCTTTAGGTAGTCTGCCAAGACGGTGGCATTGTTGTCGTCCTCATCCTTGGCACCGAAAAGTAACAACACTTTATCAGCGTCCAGACTCCGAATTTTTTGCAGGAAAGCCGGGGTGGCCGGATTGCTGTCGAGTTCGGTAATGTAGCGCCGGTTGAACTCCTCGGCTTTGGCCGGGTCGTGGGCGTACCACTTGCGCAGCTCAGTGGACGGGGCGATTTGTTTCGCCCAGTCGTCAAGGCGAGCGTTGACCTTGCTGACGCCGCGCGGCCAAACGCGATCGACCAGCAGTCGGTAACCCTCAGGTTGCTCGTGCGCGTAAATCCTAACGGGAATGAACTCCATCGTAAAGACTCCTTTCTGAAAACTACCAATAACCAAATTAAAGGCCTATTCCGAGCGCGGGTCAAGCCAGTTGGCACGGCCTTGAAGTGATAAACTTGAAACCATAAAGCTCAAGGAGGCACGAGATGCATCTACTAACTGCACTTGGCGTGAAGGGTAACCAGGCGGCCGCAACCACCGCTCCGCAGTGGCTGTCTGTCCAGGAGGCGAGCCAGGAAGAATGCCACGACCTGGCGGCCAAGTACCATATCCCCATCGACTACATGACGCCGGTGTTCAATCCGCACGAGAACCCGCGGGTGGAAGGGATGGACGATAAAAGCGGTGCAGGGCTGATTTTGGTGCGGTGCCCATACCAAACCATCAGCAAAAACGGGGAGCGCACATACGGCACCAGTCCCCTGGCCATCATTATTCAGGATGATTTGGTGACCACGGTCAGTCCGCGAAAGCTGACGATTCATAATCGCTGCTTGCAGGCCAGCACCGGGACAGCCGATCCAATCGTCTATTCACTGATGGTGGTCAATCTAGTTTTCGACCAGTTTCTGAACGACACCGACCAGCTCGCCGCGCAGACCCAGAGTATGGAAGTTCGGGTCGGTAAGGCCTCGCACAACACGCTGCTTTACGAAATTATGGCAGTTGAAAAAAGTCTCGTACTTTTCACCTCTGCAATCACGGACTCTCAGGGCATTTGGGCCCAGCTGCAAGAATCAGCCTATTTCTCGGTTGACCCGGCGCATCGGCGTAAGCTGGCAATCGCTGAGCGCACCGCTCACCAGGCGAAAACGCTGGCAGAGGCCAACTCAGCGATCCTAGATCAGTATAATTCCACGGTTTCCTCAGTGGTGTCGAACAACCTCAATCTGATCATGAAGATGCTGACTTCGGTGTCGATTATCATGACCATCCCCAGCATCGTTGGCAGCCTTTGGGGGATGAACACCCGAGTACCGTGGCAGCAAAGCATCTGGGGCTTTTGGACCTTGATCGTGGCCACCATTGTGTTGTGCGTGGCGGCCGGGTACTGGCTGCACAAGAAGGATTTCTTCTAAAGCGCCTGACGTGCATTGGGTGGCCGCACCTCTCTACAATTAAAGGTGGAGGTGCACCATGCAAAAAGACTACGCGATCAAGCAATCACAAACCACCAGCGCCCAGGAAACCAGCGGCGCGTGCTGGCACTGCATTTTTGACCCCACCGAAGGCGAGCTGCAGACCCTCAAAGACCGGTACCAGTTGCCAGACGGCTACGTTGAGGCCGCGCTTGACGATCACGAGGATGCGCGCAGTGAGGCCTTGAGCCAGGGGGCTGAGGCCCCCGGGTTCATTTTGGTGCGCGAACCTTTTGCTTACGAGGGTGACACTGGCTACCGGACGTACGCGACCATGCCCCTAGCCTTGATCTTGCTGGAGGATGAGCTGGTCACCATCAGTCGCGCTAAGCCGCGGCTCATGGATGACTATCTGCAGGCGTTAGACCAAGTTGAAAGCGCCGACAGCTTCGCCTTGCGCATCGTTGATCGGGTGCTGGACTGCTTCACCAAGGATATTGACGACATGGCAGACAGCACCCACGCAATGGAAAAACAGGTCAAAAACTCAGCTAAAAACACGTTGATTTATGAAGTCATGAGTCTAGAAAAAGGCCTCGTTTATTTCAACGCGGCCCTAACGCGCACCCAATCGCTGGTAGCAGATATTCGCGGCAGCGATTGCTACTTTCAAGCAGCGAGTGACGCCCGGGTGCTGTTCCTGCTGGACGTGAAAGTCAGGCAGATCCTGACCACGGTCGAAAGCACCGAGGAGATCCTGGATCAATACAACAGCGCAATTTCGTCTGTGGTTGGCAACAACTTGAACCTGATCATGAAAATGCTGACGTCCGTGTCGATCCTGCTGGCGATTCCGCCCATCGTTTCCGGTATCTTTGGGCAAAAGACGTGGATTCCTTGGAAAGATGGGCCGGTGGTCGGCTTCTGGCTGACGTTGGCGATTGCTCTGGGGATCAGTGCGGCCGTCGCCTGGTGGCTGCATTGCAAGGATTACTTTTGAGCTTGGTTGGTCATTTTCAGCGGATCGACCCATGCGTCATACTGTTCGGCCGTCACCGCGCCTGAGGCAATTGCTGCCTCGCGCAGGGACTGGCCGTTTTTTTGTGCCGTCTGAGCAAGCTTCGCCGCCTGCGCGTAGCCAATGTGCGGCGAAAGCGCCGTGACCAGCATCAGCGAGCGGTCGACCAGGTCGCGCATCCGCCCCTGATTTACGGTGAGCCCTTGCAGCAGCAGCCGGTCAAGCTGGGTGATGCCCCCGGCCAGTAGCGTGCAGCTTTCCAGCACGGTGGCGCCAATCACCGGCTTGTACACGTTGAGTTCAAAGTTGCCCTGGCTTTCGGCGACGGCAATCGTCGTGTCGTTGCCCATGACCCGAGTGGCGATCATCGTGAGGGCCTCGGCCTGCGTGGGGTTGACCTTGCCTGGCATGATCGAACTGCCGGGCTCGTTGGCGGGGATGGTCAGCTCGCCGTACCCACCACGGGGGCCGGATGCTAGGAAGCGGATGTCATTGGCGATTTTCATCAAGTCCGCCGCAAGCGTCTTCAAGGCCCCGTGAATGGCCGTCAGCTCGCTGTGAAAGGCCAGCCCGTGAAACTTGTTGGGCATTTCCTTGAACGGCAGACCGGTCAGCTTGGCAATTTGCGCGACCATCGCTGCGGTTTGCTGCGAGGTCGTGTTCAGGCCGGTGCCCACGGCGGTGCCACCCAGCGCCAGCGTCAAGAGCTGCGGCTGCAACTGGCGCAAGGTGGCCACATCCCCTTCAAGGGTCGCGCGCCAGCCGGAGACTTCCTGCCCGAAGGTGAGCGGAGTGGCGTCTTGCAGGTGCGTGCGGCCTAGTTTGACGACATTGGCATAGGCCGTCTCTTTTTCCTTCAGCGTCGCGATCATGGCTTCGGCGGATTGGCAGACCTTGGTCACGGCCGGGTAGGCGGCCATGTGCAGTGCGGTGGGAAACGTGTCATTCGAACTTTGCCCGCGGTTGACGTCATCGTTTGGCAGGACTGGGCGGCCTAACGCCGAGCTGGCGAGGTGCGTGAGCACTTCGTTGACGTTCATATTGGTTTGCGTACCGCTGCCGGTTTGGTAGACGTGCAGCGGAAAATCGGCCATTAGCTGGTCATCTGGCAGGGCCTGCAGGTGGTCCGCAGCGGTGATGATGGCCCGGCCGACCGGTTTGTCGAGACCATGATTCATATTGACAGTCGCAGCCGCCGCCTTAATCGTCAGCAAGGCCCGAATCACCTCGGCCGGCATTAACGGGCCGGTGGGAAAGTTGTGGCGAGAGCGCTCGGTTTGCGGGCCCCACGCCACGTCATCGGGAATTTCCACTGCGCCCAAAGCATCTTTTTCAATCCGCATTACTGTTCTCCTTCTTCCAATAATAATTGTGCCAGCTGGTCAGTCGCAGGCGTGTGCTGCAGGGTGCGGCTGGTGACCAGCGCAATGTCAAACGTGGGCTGGCCCGGATCGGTCAGCGGAATAGTCACTAAGTGGTCGGCGGGCTGCACCGCGATTTGAGCCAGCAGCGCCACGCCGACCTTAGCCTGTACCATGTGCTTGAGCAGCGCCACGTCTTGGGTGCGGTAAACCACGCTGGGCTGAATGCCGGCATTGTGGGTAAACCACTCGAAGGCTTTCGTGTGCACAAACCCTTCGGCCAGGGTGACAAAAGGCTCCGCCGCCAGTTCGGCAAAACTGAGCTGCTTTTTAATTGCTAACGGGTGGTCCGGCGACACCACTAACGTGAAAGGGACGCGCCGCAGCGGTTGCACCTTCAAGGCCGGCGCGTTGAGCGGCCCGGTGGACCCCAGCAAGGCGCCGTCGAGGTGGCCGCCGCGCAGGTCCGCCAGGAGATTTTGCGAGCCGTCCTCCACGGTTTGCAGCTGATCGATGAGGCCGGCCTGCATCAGCGCCGGTGCCAGCGTAGGAAAATAGTAGTTACCGATGATCGGCGGCAGGCCAAAGCGGATCTTACCGCTGCGCGCCCGGGCGAGCTCGGCCTCGGCGGCGGTCAGCTCCGCGGTGATCACCTGGACATGGCCAGCCAGCTTTTCGCCGGCCGGGGTGACGGTGATGCGAGCGTGGCTTTGGTCTCGGTCGATCAGCTGGATCCCGAAGTGGGTCTCAAGTCGTTTCAGGGCCATCGTGATGGTCGGCTGGGTCACGCCAAACTCGGCGGCCACTTGGGAGAAGTTCTTGATCTTGGTCAGGGCCTCAAAGTATTCCAGATCGCGTGTGTTCATGCTCAGCGCTCCTTTTCTCATATAACGAAAGATTAACACAAAAAGGGGTTGGCAAAATGAAAAGGCGATGAAAGCTGGTTGTCGACGCCCTCAGCAGAAAATAGACGAAAAAGTTTTCGGCCGAACGGCGCGGCGTATCAAGTGAGCAGGCATCGGCACCGGTGAATAGCGGTCATATAATCAACTCGTATGGCTCTTGGGCTGTTTGACTATATTTTTGTTAGCCGCGTAAAGTGACTCCTGTAATCAAATAGGAGGAACACGACATGAAATACACACCAGAACAATTGCTTCACGATCCATTTTTAAACAAGGGCACGGCTTTCACCGCCGAAGAGCGCGCTAAGTATGGGCTGAATGGCCTGTTGCCAAGCGCCATCCAGACGCTGGATCAGCAGGTGACTCAAGCTTACGCCCAGTTGGAAAGTAAGCCGACCCCGGTCGCCAAGCGTCAGTTCTTGATGCAGCTGTTCAATGTGAACCATGTGCTGTTTTACAAACTGTTCTCTGAGCACATTGTTGAATTCATGCCGATTGTTTACGATCCAACCATTGCCGATTTCATCGAAAACTACTCCGCACTGTTCATCGAGCCGCAAAACGCGACTTACCTGAGCATTGACGCGCAGGATGACATGGAAGCGGCTTTGCGCCGCAGTGCCAACGGTCGTGACATTCGACTGATTGTGGTCACCGACGGGGAAGGCATCCTCGGCATCGGCGATTGGGGCACGCAGGGCGTCGACATTGCGGTCGGCAAGCTGATGGTGTACACCGGCGCCGCTGGCATCGACCCGAGTCAGGTCCTACCTGTCGTTTTAGACGCCGGCACCACGCGCAAGGAACTGCTGGAAGATGACCTGTACCTTGGGGTGCGTCACGACCGCATCTACGGCGAAAAGTATCACGCCTTCGTTGACAAGTTCGTGGCGACGGCCGAGAAGCTGTTCCCACACCTGTACCTGCACTTTGAGGACTTCGGCCGCGCCAACGCAGCTGACATCCTCAATCAGTACAAGGACAAGATCACGACTTTCAACGACGACATCCAAGGCACAGGGATCATCGTGCTGGCCGGGTTGTTTGGGGCCATGAACATCTCCAAGCAAAAGCTGACCGACCAGGTGTACATGAGCTTTGGGGCCGGGACTGCCGGCGCCGGCATCACCCAGCGCGTGTACGACGAGTTCCTGCAGCAGGGCATGGATCCGGCCGAAGCCAAGAAGCACTTCTACCTGGTCGACAAGCAGGGCCTGCTCTTTGACGATGACGACACGCTGACCCCGGCGCAAAAGCCGTTTGCGCGCAGCCGTAGTGAGTTCAAAAACGCGGCTGAGCTGACGTCTCTGGAAGCTGCCGTTAAGGCCGTGCACCCAACAGTCCTGGTTGGCACCTCGACGCAACCTGGGAGCTTCACGCAGCCGATCGTCGCCGAAATGGCAGCGCACACTGAACGCCCGATCATCTTCCCACTGTCCAATCCGACCAAGCTGGCGGAGGCGAAAGCGGCAGACCTGATCAAGTGGACCGAGGGGCGCGCGTTGGTTGCGACTGGCATTCCGGCCGCTGACGTTGACTACAACGGCGTGACTTACGCCATCGGCCAAGCCAACAACGCCCTGGTTTATCCAGGACTGGGCCTGGGTACGATTGCCGCAACCAGCAAATTGCTGTCTGACGCGATGATCTCTGCCGCTGCCCACAGCCTGGGTGGTCTGGTTGACCCTGACAAGGCCGGCGCTGCCGTGCTGCCGCCAGTCTCCAAGCTGGATCAGTTCAGCAAGACGGTCGCGATTGCGGTGGCGACTCAGGCCGTCAAGGATGGCCTGAACGAAGAACCGATCGCTGACGTTAAACAGGCGGTCGCTGACATGCAGTGGTCCCCTGAATACCGCGACCTCACCGATGTAGAAGTGGAGGACTAATTGTGACTGCCTTATACACGAGTATCGAAAGTGTTTTAACCATTGTTTTGATGATCGCGCTAGGCTACATTCTCCAGCACAACGGCTGGTTTGATGAAAAGTTCGGTCAAACGATCTCTAACCTGTTGATGAAGGTGGCGCTGCCAGCGTCCATCTTCATCCAGGTCCTGCAGCGGCTGACCCGCAGCAAGCTGATCAGCCTGTCTTCCGGGCTGGTTTACGGCTTCGGCGCAGTGGCGCTGGGCTACATTGTCGCCTTCATTCTGGTCAAGCTGCTTAAAGTACGCCCGGGGCGGCGCGGGACGTTCATCAACATGTTCGTCAACGCTAACACCATCTTCATTGGCCTGCCGCTTAACATGGCGCTGTTCGGTGACAAGGCGACCGCGTACTTCCTGATGTACTACGTGGTCAACACCGTGTCCACCTGGACGCTGGGGGCGTTTTTGATGAGCTGGGATGACCCGACCAAGGTCGCCGGTGAAATCGGCACGAAGGCCAGCTTCAACTGGAAAAAGCTCCTGCCAGCCCCACTGGTTGGGTTCCTGGTCGCACTGGTTTTCCTGCTGTTCAACATTCCGTTCGTTCACGTCGGCTGGCTCAGCTTTGTGGTTAACGCGATGACGTATGTCGGTAGTCTGGTAACCCCACTGTCTCTGATTTACATCGGGATCATTCTGGCCAAGGCCGGTTTCAAGACCATCAAGTTTGACCGCGATTCCGTGGTCGCTTTGCTCGGTCGTTTCGTGGTCGCACCGCTTTTGATCTTCGCGCTGATCACGATTGGGCTTAAGGCCGGCTTCCAGGTGCCGAGTCTTGAAGCCAAGACGCTGATCGTTCAGGCTTCTGCCCCTGGCCTTGCTGTGCTGCCGATTCTCGCCACTGAAGGCCACGGTGATGTCGAGTACGCGACCAACGTGGTAACCTTATCCACAGTGCTATTCGTTATTGTGGTGCCAATCATCATGCTGTTGATTCAAGGCATGTAATTGGTGATCACATTTAAATAGTTACCGAACGACGCAATCGGCTACCCGATTGCGTCGTTTTGATGCGGTAGAAAAGGCCTGCGTCTTGAATAGGCTTTCATAATTCTGAGCATGGGTGTACCCTAGAAATTAACAAACTTATGCGAACGGTCGACAATTCGTCGACAAATTGCCAGCCTCGTTACCCCTGGCTGGACATGAGCGAAAGGAGCGCTTCGTCAATGGATCTGGGCAGTCTGCACCTTTTTATCCTCGCTGATTTGCACTTGGGCAGCACGCGCCACACCACCGCGGCCTTTCATCACGCGCTGGTCAACATGCACCGCCTTGATCCCAATGCGGCCTTGGTGATCGCCGGTGATGTGACCGATTGGGGAGACCCGGCGCAGTTCCAGGACGCGTGGTCCTCGCTGGAGCGCGTCCCTGCCGATCAGCTGATCGTCTGCCTGGGCAACCATGATGTCCGCGGCCCGCATCAGCTGGATTACGACAACGACCAGGAAAGTGACCCCGAATACTTTCGGCAGGTCACCATGCCAGAGTATCAGGCGCACTATTTGAGTCGCGTGCCAGGGGCCAAGCCTTGGCAGCCATACTTTACGGTGGACCTGGGCGATTACCACTTCATTGTGATGAACTCCGAAAAGGGTCTTAAGGATGGCGCCTACATCTCTGCCCAGCAGGTGGCCTGGCTCGACGACGAACTACAGGCCGGCGAGGACGGCGGCCAGAAAAACCTGGTGCTGGTCCACCAGGCGCTGCGGGACACGCACTGGCGCAGTAATTTTGGCGGTGGCTTTGGCATTCAGGATGCCGTGATCAAAGACGTGCTGCGTCGGCATCCGAACACCTTCATTTTGTCCGGTCACATCCACAATGGGTTTGGCGTGGCGGAGGCCATCCCGCGCGATTTTGGCACGTGCATCGACCTGCCTGCGTTTGCGCTGAGTGAAAACGGGTATGATGGGGCCGGACTGGCGTATTACTGCACGTTTACCGCGCGAACAATGAAGTTTGCGGCGTGGGATCTGGCCATCAACCGGCCGCTGCCGCAGTACGATTTGAGCCTGAAAACAACGACGCTTGCGGCGGCGCTGCCAAGTATTGCCAAGCAGGACGCGGCCGCTGGGGTCCGGGCTTTGCAGCTGCTGCACCGCAGTTATGCGACCGCCACTTTTGACGATCCGCGCACCGATGCCACGCCGGACGCGCCGGCACAGCAGTTGTTTGGCCCGTCGGTGCAGGCTCAGGTGGCCGAACTGATTGGCAATGCCCGGCCGCGGCGGCCACTCTGCCCTCCGTTAGATCTCAAGCCTTACCACGCGTACTTTGCCCGGCGTGACGACGCAACTGAGACGCTGGGGCGGCTGAGCGAAAACCTGACGCATGGTCAGGCCGCTGAGGCCTCGGTGGAGGCCCGGTTGACCCGGCAGTTTGTCCAGGCGCGGCTGGCGGAGGTGACCCCGCAAATGATCAGGTTCAGCGACGCGCAGCTGGCTGCGCTGGTGGACGAGGCGCAGCGCCTGTTAGTAGGCGTTTTTCCTCGAATTGACCGCACGGGCCTCGAGGCAGCCATCGCCGCACACGGACAGGGGGCCGATGCAGCCAGCCGGTTGCTACTGGCCCAGGCACGTTACCTGCTGAAGGACCGGGCGGCGACTCAGCCAGCCGTCGACAGCATGGTGGCGCAGCTAAATGCGTTGAAAGCACCGTAAAAAAATCAGGCTTAGACAAAATTAGCCTAGTCGCGTTCCACAAAGCAACGCCCAGACACGCAAACGCCCCTGCATCTCGATTCGAAGTGCGAATCGTGATGCAGGGACGCCTGCGTTTTGGGCTAAAACCGCTTTGTGTCTCAGCCTCATTTTTTAGCAGAGATCAGTGTTTTGCGTGGGTCTCAAGGTAGGCCAGCGCGCTATCGTAATCAGGTTCATTGGTTTGTTCTAAAATCAGCTCACGGTAAACGACTTTGCCCTCGGGATCGGTGATCCAGACACTGCGGGCGTCCGTGTTATTGGTCGCCACATACAGGCCCATCGCTTTGCCGAAACTGCCGTCCACATCTGAAAGCAGGTGCATATTCTTCACGCCTTCGTTGGCGCACCAGTCGTTTTGTTGGGCAGTGGTGTTGGTGGAAATGGTGTAGAAGTTAATACCGTCGAACCGGTCGGCGGCCTGGTTAAAGTTTTTGGTGGAAATGCTGCAGACGCGCGTGTCAATGTCTGGCACCACCGAAATCAGGCTGTAGCGGCCCTTGAGGTGGGACTGGTCAAACGGCGTCTCAGCGGCAGTGGTCACGTTGAACTGTGGCAGTACGTGTCCAATCAATGGTGGCTGGCCGTTTGTCTCTTGTGCTTCGCCATGACGAGTGATTTGCATGATGTAGCCTCCTTTTGCAATCTACCCCCAGTGTAGCATATCCACTTCAGTTTGGCAGGCCCTGCGAGTGGCCGACAGACGGGGCGTCTTGCTACAATTATCGTGTACCAGTGGGTAATCTGATAAGGAGGGGGACATCATGGGCCAAACAGTTATTGTCTATTCGTCGCAGACCGGCTTCACACAGGGATACGCGCTGTGGATCGCGCGGGTGCTGCACTGTGAAGTGCTTGATGTCGCGTTTGTCACCCCGGATGACCTGATCCACACGCGGCTGGTGATTTACGGCGCGCACGCCACCAAGCGCGGCGGCGTGGCCGGCTTTCGGCCTTTCTACCAGCAGTATCAGTTGGCGCTGCCGCATCAGCTGATCGTTTTTGGCACGGGCCTTCTGCCGCCGACCCAAATTGATCTGCAGCAGTTGCGCCAGCACACATTTCGCAGCTGTCACACGCAGCCGCAGCTGTTTTACTTTGACGGCGAAATGAACCCCGACACCATGCCGCTGCGCATCAAGCTGCCGTACTACTCGCAAAAACGCAAGCTCAAGGAAAAGCCCCCGGCTGGCGGCGTTGGGGCGGTGCGGCCGCTGCTTGACGAGGTGGCCAGGCTGGAGGCCAGCGGGGCAATTTAGCGCTGGCAAAAAAAGTTTTGCTGTGTGGGCACTCCGGAAGCGGCCGGCAGGTGGCTGGAAAATTTGGTACACTAAAGCCAAACGAAACCCGGAGGTAACTATGACAATCGATAACAACCAGCTGGTGACCCGCTACTACAACTTGAAGGCAAAAAACGCCGATTTGTTCAAGGCTGTCACGGACTACGTAGACGCTCAGGTCGCGGCGGTTTACACGCAGTTGAGCGACCATTTTGTCGACACCATTATCATCGACTTAGATGAGTTGATGGCCATTGCGGCTAAAACCGCGCCGCAGTTGGATCCGGCCGAGCTTGAAATTGCGGTGACCAACAATGTGCATAAGCACCTCGACGCCTTGGGGCTGTTCGTGGTCCCACAACCATACAGCGACGAGAACACCGTGGTCGCTAAGCTCAATTTCTTTAACCACAGCCGGTACTATTAAACTGGCTGAAGGCTGTTACCTGGAACTGCAGGTGACGGCCTTTTTAGCTCGGTCAAAAAATAATGTGACGCCGGCCCCTATTGTTCCCGCCAGTTCGCCTGGATATGGTACAAATAAGGGGAAGGGAGTGGTCCAGATGACAAAAGACCGGATCTTAGTGGCGTTTGATGGTTCTGCCGCCGGCGTCGCGGCGCTGGAAAAGGCGGTGGCAATCACCGACGTGGCCGACGCCAGCATCGACCTGCTGTATGTGATCGACACGCGCAGCTACCAGGTCGGCTTTTCTCAGCAGCCTGACGTGGACGGCACGATTTTGTACAACGCCGAAACGCGGGCGGAAATCGAGCTGGAAGAGCAGGCCAAGCCGCTGCGAGCGCGGGGCATCGAAGTGCGCACGCACCTGCGCTTTGGCAATCCGCGCACCGTGGTCGCGCTTGATGCGCCCAAAGATTATGCCAGCAGTCTCATCATCCTCGGCCGCTCCAGTAAGCGGCTGACCTCGCGCATGTTCATTGGATCGGTGGCCAGCTTCGTCACTGAAAACGCGCCGTGTGATGTGCTGATCGTCGCCAACCCCAACGCTTAGATAACTCAAAAGGCCATCGCAATTTTTCTTGCGATGGCCTTTTGCACGCTAGAAGCGCCAGTTGATTCTGGACAAGATGCGCCGTCCCAGAAATTCCTGAAGCAGCATGTATACCGGTAAGCTGGAGGCCAAAAGCGGCAGGTAAAATATGGCCCGTGACCAGTCCCACAGGTTCGCTAAAGCGAAGAGGTGGTTGGCCGCGAAGAAGGTCAGGAAGAACAGCCCCGCGACGAGCAGCACCATGGCCGCTTTGTACCGGTTGAACGGCCGCGCGACCAGCAGCACCACGTGGTACTCAATGACGCCGATCATGAACACCACCAATGTGGAGGTCAGGCCAAACGACCAGTTAAACACGTACTCAAAGCGTGTCAGCAGCAGCGTGTACAGGACGACTGCCAGTGCGGCCGGGGCAGCTACGGTCATCACCTTTTGCAGGAAGTGGCCGGTGACCCGCGTGAAGTTTGGCTCCAGGGTGAGGAAGAACGACGGAAGCGCCACGCAGATCGCCGACACCGGGGTCAGGTTGATTGGCGTGATTGGGTAATCCAGCGGTAAAAAGACGAAAATTGCCGTGAGAATCACCGAGAAAATCGTTTTGATCAGGTACATCGAGGCCACCCGCTCAATGTTGTTGATGACGCGGCGGCCTTCGTTGAGCACACCGGTCATGGCATCGAAGTTTGAGTCCAGCAAGGTGAAGTCCGCAATCGACTTGGCGGCCTCAGCGCCGCTGGCCATCGCAATCGCGCAGTCAGACTGGCGCAAGGCCGGCACGTCGTTGACGCCATCGCCGGTCATCGCGACAGTGTGGCCGTCTTGCTGCAGCGCGGCGATCAGCTGCTTTTTCTGCGGCGGCGTTACGCGGCCAAAAACGGTGTACTGCTCGGCAAGGGAGGTAAAATCCGTGTCGTCAGGGACAGTGCTCATATCGATGGCGCGGTCTGCGTGCGGCAGCGCTGCTTGCTGTGCCACGTTGGCGACGGTCAGCGGGTTATCACCGGAGATGACTTTCAGGGTCACGTCCTGGGTGCCGAAGAATGCGAGGGTCTCGGCCGCAGCGGGACGGACCTCGTCGGCAATGGTGATAAAGCCCAGCAGGCGCACCTGTTGCAGAGGCGGCTGAAGGCCTTGGTCGGTTGCCGCAACCGCCAGGACCCGAAAACCGGCCTGCGTGGCTTTTTCAATTCGGCGCCGACTGGCTTCAGGCAGGCTGGCACCGAAGATAAATTCGGGTGCGCCCATCAGCAGGCTGTGCCCGTCCGCAAACGTGGCCCCGGACCACTTGCGTGAAGAGGAGAAGGGAACGGTGCTGACAGTGGTCACACTCGGGGCTTGCGGCCACGCCTGTTTGATGGCCAGCGCCGTTTCGTTGTCATCGTTTAGCGCGTAAGTCACCGCCGAGGCCGCGGCACTGACGGTGTCCTCGGTTTCACCCGCTTCGGGATAGACGCCGGCGACGCGGAGCTGGCCAGACGTGATCGTGCCGGTTTTGTCTAGGCAAAGCACATCGACGCGGGCCAGCGCCTCGATTGCTGGCAGCGCGCTGACGAGCACGCGCTTGCGGCCCAAGTTCATGGATGAAACCGCCAGCGCGACATTGGTCAGCAGCACTAGGCCCTCGGGAATCATGCCGATCATCGCGGCCGCGGTGGACAGGATGGCCCGGTTGTAATTGCCGCGGCGGATCATGGCGACGGTGAAGTAGACCGCGCCCAGTGGGATCAGCACGTAAGTCAGGATTTGAATGATGCGGTTGATGGTGGCGAGCAGCTGGCTCTGGGGATGCCGCGCGGTCTTGGCCGAATCCGTAATTTTGGCGGCGAACGTGGCTTGGCCAACCGCAGTGGCCTGCATCAGCACTTGCCCGGCCACGATGAAGCTGCCTGACAGCAGGGCATCGCCCGTGCGCTTATCGATGGCGTTGGCTTCGCCGGTCAAGGGGCTTTCGTCGACCTCGACGCCGGCGGTTTGTCGGACCTTGCCGTCGACGGGAATTTGGTCGCCGCGGTGCAGCTGGATCAAATCACCCAGCACAAGCTTTTCCTGCGGGATGGCAACTAATTGGCCCTCGCGCATGACCTGGGCCGGGGTTTCGGCCAGGATCGTCATTTTATCGAGTTGCCGCTTCGCGCGCAGTTCCTGGAAGGTCCCAATGGCGGTGTTGATGATGGCAACGAACAGAAACAGCAAGTTGGCGTAGCTGCCCGTCGTGGCAATCAGCACCCCAAGGGCCAGGTTGACGAAGTTGAACAGGGTCAGCGTGTTGCGCTTGATGATGGCGCTGGGGGAGCGGGTCAAACTGACCGGCTTGGTGTTGTGCTCGCCGGCCGCGATTTTTTCTTTCACTTGCTGGCTGGTCAGCCCGGTTAAGGGCGTGGGTTCAAAAGCCATTGAGCCACTTCCTTCCTTTTCTCTATTTTACCGAATTGGGGCCAAGTCGACGGTGAATTACCCTTGCTTAAGAGATTTTTATCGCGCGCAAAAAGGTGCATAATTGATTGCAGAGGAGTTGATGATCAATGAAAACAGCACCAAACGGGACCCATTTTGTGACGTTGGCGAACGGCTACCACCTGTGGACGCAGACGCGCGGCCAAGGCGAGATTCAGCTGATGACGCTGCACGGCGGCCCGGGTGGCACGAACGAAGTGTTTGAAAACTTCGCCGAGCGCCTGGCCCCGTATGGCGTGCAAGTCACGCGCTACGATCAGCTGGGTTCTTGGTACTCGGATCAGCCCGACTGGACCGACCCGGCCGTTCGGGAAAAATTCTTGAACATTCCTTATTACGTGGATGAGGTCGAGGAAGTCCGCAAGCAGCTGGGGCTGGATCACTTTTACCTGCTCGGCCAAAGCTGGGGCGGGGTGCTCGCCATCGAGTACGCCCTGAAGTACGGTGCCCACCTGAAGGGGTTGATCCTCAGCTCGATGATCGACAACTTGGCCGAGTACATTGATCACATTAACGCCATTCGCGAGAAAATGTTTTCGCCGGCCCAGGTGGCTTACATGAAGCACATCGAAGCTGATCATGCTTTTGACGATCCGAAGTACCAGCAGCTGGTCGCCGAGTTGGGCGAGCATTACCTGCATCATGCCGCCGACCCGCAGCCGCGCCATCTGATTTCGACCATGGCCACAGCAGTGTACAACTACTTCCAGGGCGACAATGAGTTCGTTATGGTGGGCGCACTGAAGGATTGGGACCGGCGTGCGGATATCGGTAAGATCACGGTGCCGACGTACTTGACGTTTGGCGGCCACGAAACCATGCCGCTGGCGGCGGCTCAGCGCATGCAAAAAGCCATTCCGCACGCAACGCTGCACATCACCCCGAATGCTGGCCACGGCCAGATGCTCGACAACCCGGTGGATTACTTCCAGCACCTGGGTGAGTGGCTGGCGGCGCAAAATCGCTAGGCGGCATGACTGTTAAAATAGTCAGGCGTTAGCGGTTACATTTAGCGGCGAGATTGGTATGATGGACTCAGGAGGCGATGCACATGTTCAAGGACACCAAGGCACTTGTGAACAAACTTGCAGATACCGCGTCAGAACCGTTGCACACGTTTGATAACACGATCAAAGAAAATCCTGATCTGGTGGTCCCGCTGGCTGTCATTCACGTGGTGCCGATCGCACTGATGATCATTGGCACCACCCAAGTGATCTTGGCCCACCAGAAGCTGAAGGCCGAAAAAGAACGGACCAAGCAGGCTAAGCTGCGCGCGATGATGCCGCACCACGGCCCACACTGCGGCCGGCACCACGGTCCCAAGCCACCGATGAAACTGATGGCGCATCACGAACTGCCAACTGAATAAGCCTGATAAAGCCGTCTTTGCGCTTGCAAGCGGCTTTTTTGGTGCCTGCGCGCAGTTAAATTGCCAAGTGGGCGGATTTGCGCGACAATAAATCTACTATTACAATTTTTGGGCGGAGGCACAGTATGGCAACTATTTACGTACGTAAAGGCACAGAGGCAGATATTCCGGCAATCATGGGGATCATCGATGACGCGCGGGCATTCCTGCATGCCCAGCACATCAACCAGTGGCAGGGCACGTACCCGGACCAGCCCGCGGTCGAAGCCGACATTCAAAAGGGGACCAACCGGCTGCTAATGGTCGATGACTTAGTGGCCGGCAATGCCAGCCTGCTGGAAGGACCCGACCCGTTCTACGGCAAAATTGATGGCGCCGGTTGGCAGGGCAATGCACCGTACATGATGATCCACCGCTTCGCTGTTTCGGCCAAGATTCGCGGTCAGCACCTCAGCAAGTTCTTCATGTCGAATCTCATCACCGAGGCTTACGGCAGGGGGTTCCGCGACCTGCGCATTGACACGCACGCGCAGAACCAGATCATGCAGCACGTCATTTTAGGCAACGGGTTTACTTACCGCGGCGTCGTGTACTTGGACGAACCCGTGCCGGAGCGCAACGCTTACCAGCTACTACTGCCGTAATAAGGAGGACATATGGGCTATTTGGGGACACTGGCGCTGATCCTGTTTGCCACGCTGATTTTAAGCCATTTTAGTCTACAGCTCGGGATCCCGGCGGTGATCGGCGAGCTGCTTGCCGGCATCCTGTTTGGCCCCGCGGTGCTCAACTGGATCCATCCCAGCACCATGATCAGCGAGTTCTCGGAAATCGGGGTGGTGCTGCTGATGTTCATCGCCGGCCTAGAAAGTGACCTCACGTTGCTGAAAAAGTATTTTCGGCCTGGGGTGCTGGTGGCGGTGATCGGCGTCATTGTCCCGGTCGTGACCATCTTCGTGTTTGCCGAGCTGTGGGGCTTCTCGTTTGTTGCCGCCGCTTTTCTGGGCATTACCTACGCCGCAACGTCGGTTTCGATTTCGGTGGAGGTGCTCAAGGAACTGGATGCCTTAGATAGCAAAAGCGGCGCCACAATTTTGGGCGCTGCGGTGGTCGACGACATCCTGACGGTGATCATTCTGAGCGTGGCCGTCAGCGTGTTCGGCACCGGCAACGCCAAGAGCACGGCCCCGTTGTGGCTGACGCTGCTGGAGGAAGTCGTTTACTTCGGGCTGATTTTCCTGGTGGTCAAGTGGCTGGCACCGTTTGTGATGCACCTCGCGGAGCGCCTGCTGCCCAGCTCGTCGGTGACGATTGGGTCACTGCTGTTGTGCTTGGGCATGGCCTACCTGGCGGATTTGTTCGGCCTGTCCGCGGTCATCGGCGCCTTTTTTGCCGGGGTCGCCGTCAGCGAAACCAAGTACCGCGCCGAGGTGGACAAGGCGCTTGAGTCCATCGGGTACGCCGTATTCATTCCCGTGTTCTTTGTTTCAATCGGCATGAACATGCGCCTGGACAGCATCGGCCGGGATTTCTGGTTCATTCTCATCATGACCGTGTTGGCGCTTTTGACCAAGTGGGTCGGCTGCGGCGCCGGGGCGAAGCTATCTGGGATGTCCTGGCACGAGGCCAATATCATTGGTGCGGGGATGGTCAGCAGGGGTGAGATGGCGCTGATTGTTGCCCAAATTGGCTTTGACGCAAATTTGCTGCACCGCGATTTTTATTCCAGCGTGATCATTGTCATCATTTTGACCACTCTGATTGCGCCATTCATGCTGAAAGATGCTTTGAACCGTCACCGTGCACAGGAGGAAAATGCTTGAAGACTCTGTTTTTTGACTTAGACGGCACCATTGCCGATTCTCAGGAAGGAATCATCAATAGTATTCATTACATGATTCAAAAACAGCACCTGCCGCTGCTTGATGACGACACTTACCGCCAGTTCATCGGCCCGTCGCTGGGCAGTAGCCTTAACAAATACTATCCGGCGCTGTCGGCGGCCGAGGTCGACCAAACGATTCAGTATTATCACGAGTTTTACCTGGCAAAAGGCATTTTTCAACAGACGCTTTACCCCGGGATTTTGGACGCCTTGGACCGGTTGCTGCACGCGGGGTACCAGTTGAATATTGCGTCGGCGAAGCCCGAACCGATGGTGACCCAAATTGCCGAGCGCTTTGGGCTGAACCGCTACTTTACTGGGCTGTACGGCGCCACGATGGACGAGCGGGAGCGCTCCTCCAAAACAGCGGTACTGGAATACGCACTACAGGAAAGTGGTGCGGACCGCCAGCAGTCGTTGATGATTGGCGACCGTGACACTGATATGATCGGTGGGGCCAACAACCACGTCAAAACGCTGGGGGTGACGTACGGCTTCGGCGATTTGGCCGAATTGCGTCAGGCCCACGCCACTGCTGTGATCGCTGCACCGGCCGAACTGCCTAGCGGGGTGGCCGCGCTTTTGTAACAGAATTGGGTTTGCGTCTGTCACATTGCGGGCAGGCGCTTTTTTGCGTTTTTGAGGCAAAAAATTGAATTTTGACCCAGTTATGCGACATTTTCATGACAATAAGACAAATTTACGATTAATCGTAACATTCCTGTGGCTTCCCTGTGACCTTAAGTCGTTAACATGGTAAATGTTGAATTGTTACTGGACGAACATATAGGAGTGAACAATTATCAAAAACTCACATTTAGCATGGCTCTTCACAACGGCAGCAGCACTAAGCACAGCAGTGGTCATGGGCCACGCCAATACCACTGATGCGGCTACCACCGATGAGTACGTGGTTAAAGCGGGTGACACCCTGTCTGCGATTGCCGCAGCCATCAACACAAACGCCGACAAGCTGGCTGTCGCCAATCAGTTGGCGAATAAGAACCTGATCCACGTCGGCCAGGTCCTGACTGTGACGAAGGCTCCAGCCAAGCCAGCCGCGCCTAAGACTTACACCGTTAAGGCCGGCGACACGCTGTCGGACATTGCGTCCAGCACTGGTGTTAGTCAGTCAAATCTGATCAGCTTCAACAACATTCAAAATCCTAACCTGCTGATTGTGGGCCAGGTCCTGAAGCTGACTGGGACCGCTGCTTCTTCAACCAGTGCCCCTGCCGCGAGAACAACCACGCAGGCGGCGCAACCGCAGCCTCGCACGGCCACGGTGTCAAAGACCTACAGCGCACCTCGCACCACGCCGCGGGCAACCAGTTATTCTAGCTCTGCCACTGGCAGTGAAGCCGCCGCTAAGGCCGCCATTGCCCAGCGTGAATCCGGTGGTTCATACGGCGCGCGCAACGGCCAGTATATTGGCAAGTATCAGCTCAGCAATTCATACCTGCACGGCGATTACTCTGCCGCAAATCAGGAACGCGTCGCTGATCAGTACGTGGCCAGCCGTTACGGCAGCTGGTCCAACGCCTTGGCGCACTCCAACGCGTACGGCTGGTACTAAGCTTAATTTGCCACTTAAGTTGACACCGAAACCGGTTATGGGTTTCGGTGTTTTTGCTGCCAAGATAAAAGACGCGATCCCAGCAGTTAGCGAGATCGCGTCTTTTGCGTTTAATGTTGCGTCTGATGAAGTTGATTCTCGGCGTCTTGCAGCATGGTGAGCAGCGCAAGCAGCTTATCCTCGCCGAGAATTTGGACCCACTGGTCGAAGGCCGCATTGGAGGCCTTGGTGGCCTCGGCCTCGATGCGCTTGCCAAGGGGCGTGAGCTGGAGAATGCGGCGCCTGTGGTCGTCCTTGGCAGTGGTTTGGGAGACGTAACCCAGGTCGCGCAGGACTCGGAGCTGCCGGGCAATTGCCGGTTTGGTCACCTTGCGCCGTTTGACGATGTCAGTTAGCGTCGTGGCCTCGTTGTTGGCAAGGTCGGTCATTATCTGGTATTGTTCAAACGATAGCTTAAAGTCTTCCAGCGGGCGGGAAAGATCCGCCTCAACGTGCTTGATCAGACCAAAGTAAATGTCGATGAAGCCGGCGCGTAACGCTTTTTCGTTCATGGGTTGGTGCCTCCTCCGTATCATTACCATAAGTCTAACGTAAATTGCATTGTTCGCCAACCATTATCGCTGGAAAATTTGATCGATTGGAGACCCATAATGAAACGCAAATGGACAATTCTCTTGAGCAGCCTCGGGATGGTCATTGTTGCTGCGATGGCCGGTGCGTCGCTATACTTCTACAACTATGCCTTTGTTCCCAGCCGCAAAACTTTTCTCAGTAACAAGACTGAGCCGGCAGTGGCGCAGGCACAGAACTGGCTGCACCGCATCAATAAGCAAACTTGGAGAGAAACGGCCGCTGGCTCGAACCTGCAACTGGTTGCCGACTGGGTCCCCGCAACACAGGCGACCGCCAAAACGATTGTCGTCGCCCATGGCTACATGAATACTAAGGAGGACATGGCGCGCCAGATCGAATTCTTTCATGAAGCGGGCTTCAACGTTCTGGCGCCGGATGACCGCGGCCATGGCCAGTCGCAAGGCAATTACATTGGGTATGGCTACGCGGACCGGCTGGACTACCTGAAGTGGATCAACCGGGTGATCCGGCGCGTGGGCCCCAACAGTCAAATCGGTTTTTACGGCGTCTCGATGGGTGGGGCAACGGTGATGTATCTGAGCGGTGAAAAATTGCCCAAGCAGGTGGTCGCCATTGTTGAGGACTGCGGTTACACCAGTATCATGGACGAGCTGGCGGCCCAGGGCCGGGAACTGTTTTCCCTGCCGCGCTACCCGTTGATTCCCGCGGTGGCGCTGACGGCAAGCGTTGGCCGGTACAACGTGTTTGCCGCCTCGACTATCGCCGCGCTGAACCACAACAGTCGGCCCATCTTTTTCATCCACGGGGCCAAGGACACCTTCGTGCCAACCAGCATGGTGCATCGTGAATACGCCGCCGATCATAGCGAGAAAAAGCTCTGGATCGTGCCCAAAGCCGGGCATGCCCAGAGTCTGAAAATGCAACCGCAGCGTTACCAGGCGCGCGTGGTGGGCTGGTTCAATGCTCACTGGCGTTAAGCGTCAGCCTGGGCGACTTTGACTAGGATGGCGTAAATGCGGCTGGCGTCTTTATCGGTGCCGCGCAGCTCGTAGTCGGCCAGGAACGGAACATTAAATTCCTTGCAGTATTCTTTGGCCGTCAGGCAGTACTGCTCGTTAAAGTTGCGATTGCCCGAGCCGATAATGCCGCGGCACCACGCGGCGTTGCCGGGTTCGCGCAGGTAGTCGCCCATCGCCGTGGTCATCAGCTCGTGAAAGCCGTTGTCAATCCCGTTGCCGCCGTCCAAGTACGTGGGGATCATCACAAAGTAAGGCGCCGTTTCGCCTTCGTTTTGGGTGGCGTCGGAGACCTCCTCCAAATGGATCAGTGGTTGTTCCGCGTTTGCCTGGTGCTGCGTTTTGGCGTATTCGGCAAGATGGTTGGCGAACGCTCTGGTATTGCCGGAAATGGAGATGTATAAGAGGTTGATCACAGTCAGGGCTCCTTTGTTAATTTCGCTATGCGTCTAATGTAACACGAATCGAACCCAACGGGTAGTGGCGGCGGACCACTGTGAACACTATATGTGGTCCGACATTGACCGGCCGACTTCGGTATAATGGTCGTGGAGGGACATTTATGGCACGAAATCGGTACACGGCGGTCAGTCGCGGCTGGCTGATGCTTTTTGGCTTAATCTACTGCGTGGTGCTCGTCATTTTTGGCGTGGGACTAGGGTTTGCGATGACGTTTGGCAACACGGATAAAATGATCCAGGCCGTCACCAACCGGCAGAGCTTGACCAACCTGCAGGAGACGATGAACAAAAGCGCCCTGAAACAGGCGGCCAAGGCCGGCGTTGATTTGCCCCAAACGACGCAGCTGATCGATCCGCAGGCGCTCAAGCACGGGCTGGAAACCGGGCTCGCCATCAGCGCCAACTTCGGCGACGTGCCGGCTCACAGCAAATGGGTCGACCCGGCGTACATTAACAAGGCTGACCCCAGCAACATGACCCTGGAGCCGCTGCTCAAGCCCCTGAACCAGCGGCTGGCGGTCGCGGCCAAGCACGTTGATCCTAAGTATTCCGGTGAGGTGCGCGTGTCCGTTGAAAAGGCCATCGCCGCGCACTACAACGAAATGATTCTCGACACGATGATGATGCACGGGGTCGGCATCGCGTACCCAATGATGGTGCTGATTTGTCAAACCGCGGCCATCGTCGGGGCAATTTTAGGAGTCATTGTCTTAACGGTGATGCGGATTTGTTCGCATTCCTGGGAGCGCTGGCTGCGCGTGACCGGCCGCCTGACTTACAGCATTGCCATCCTGGCCGGGCTGGGTGCGCTGGTCGCTTCAATTCCCGCGCTTGCGCAGTACATTCGCCTTGGTGGGATCAGTCAGATTGTCATCGAGCAGATTCAGGCGGCGGCCGCGCCGACCTGGCGCATCTTGGCAGGCGTGATATTGATCATCGGGATCGCGATGTCGATCGCGGCGGCAATCATGCGCATGACCGCCCGCCGGCGTGCAGAAGAAGTGGCAAAAAAATTAGAAAACGCTGTTGACACGATGAAAAAACGGGGCTAGTATGGCCCTAAAGTTGATTTCTACTATGTGCTTTGCGGAGAAGAGTAGTCATTGCGCGGCGATTTAGAGAACCCGGCCGGTGTAAAAGGGTGCGTCGCAAGTTGACGAAGATGAGCTCCAAATAGCTGCTTCACGGTTCACGCCGTGGGGCCGGGTGCAACCGTTACATTGCCGGGTATCAACAGGTATCTAGAGGCGAAGCTTTTTCGCAAACAAGGGTGGCACCGCGATCAATCGCCCCTTGGTCTAACTGAACGTTGGATCAAGGGGCGTTTTTTTGCGCGCGGTTAGAAATCAACTTGCGATGAAAGACTGTTGCAAAGGGGGAAACAAGATGAAGAAATGGGTCAGGCCTTTGCTGGTCCTAGCCGCCGGACTGACAGTGCTGCTAGCTGGTTGCGTTCAGCAGCACCACGCGCAAGCAACTGGCAGCGCAGACAAAGTGATCAAGGTGGGCTCAGTTGGATCAGATGTCGCGGCTTGGCAGCACATCGCCAAGAGTCAGGCGGCTAAGCAGTTAGGGTTAAAAATTCAAGTGCAGTCCTTCAGCGATGGGGTGCAGTTGAATCGCGCCACGCAGGAAGGTGAGATTGACGTCAATGCGTTCCAGTCGTGGGATTACTTCAAGAGTTTCAACCGGACCCAGGCCAAGGGTAAACGACTGGTCGCCTTAGGGACGACCTACATGGAGCCCACCGGGATCTATTCGCAAAAGATCAAGTCCCTGAAGGCGATTCCCCATGGCGCAACGGTCGGTATCGCGAACAACCCGGCAAACGAGTCGCGGCAGTTGTTACTGCTTCAACAGGCGGGATTGATCAAGCTCAAAAAAGGGTTCAACGCGCTTGGCACCATTAAAGACGTGACGAAAAATCCGTTGGGGTTGCAGTTCAAAGAAATCGACGATACGACTGGGCCACGCGTGATGAAGGACTTGGACTTGGTGCTGATCAATAACACCATTGCCTTCCAAGGCGGCTTGAATGTTCTGAAAGACTCGTTGTACCATGAGAAGGTTGACAAGACCACTAAGGGCAACGTCAATATTTTGGCCACCCGCGCCAGCCAAAAGGACAACAAGCAGTACCAGAAGTTAGTCACCTTGTTCCGCAAGCCAGCCATCCAGTCTTGGTTGAAGCAAAAGTTTGATGGCACCAAAGTTGAGGTCAAAGAACCGATCAGTGAGCTCGAGTGACTGTTCTAAAAATATTAGGAGGCATTATTTATGGCTAAAGTTGAAAGTTTCACGTTGGATCACACGAAGGTCAAGGCACCCTATGTCCGTTTGATTACTGAGGAGCACGGCCAAAAAGGCGACACAATTTCGAACTACGATTTGCGCCTCGTGCAGCCGAACACGGCCGCAATCGATACGGCGGGTCTGCACACCATCGAGCACCTGCTGGCCAGTCTGCTGCGCGACCGCATGGACGGCGTTATCGACTGCTCGCCGTTCGGCTGCCGCACCGGGTTCCATCTGATCACCTGGGGCGAGCACAGCACGACGGAAGTGGCCAAGGCCCTGAAGTCCAGTCTGGAAGCCATCGCGAACGACGTGACCTGGGACGATGTGCCAGGCACGACCATCAAGTCCTGCGGCAACTACAAGGATCACAGCCTCTTTTCCGCCAAGGAATGGGCGAAGCTGATCCTCAGCCGCGGCATCTCCGACGATCCGTTCGAGCGCCACGAAGTTTAACAGCCAGTTGTTATCGTGCAGACGTCACCGTTCGCGGTGGCGCCATTTTTTATCCCGGACTGTAAGCGCTTAATACTTTTTACGAAAATGAGCATATGATTAATTAATCGTAGTATAATGAGAAAAATTCTTAGTTTTTGGGGCACGCGGTCAGTGGGGGAAGTACGATGACACATTTGGTGGGGCTGGAATGGAAGAAGCAACCTTGGCAGCGGGGACTGGTCGGCCTGTTGCTGGATTTATTGGTGTTGTTTGTGTCGTTGCGGCAATGGCAGTCGGCGCCGCTCTTACTTCGTGATGCGAGCTGGCCTCAGCTTTCAGTTGGCGGTGGCATCGCAGTGCTGCTGACTTGGACCGTCGGAATCTTGGCCGTAGCCTGGTTATGGCTAAGCCTCGGTCAAAGGAGGCGGCTGCAATGAGCCGACAAATTCGCTTTGAGTGGCTGCGCGTGGTGCGCGACTGGGGCTGGCTGGGCTTCGCGCTCGTGTTCGCCTTACTTCTCATGTGGCCCAACACCGCGCGCCTGGCGCCAAGCAGTGGTTACGACGTGGAAGTGCCGGCACTCCAAGAACTGATGAAGGCGGATACCAAGCTGCAGAAGAAGGCACCGGACAAAGCCGATGCAAAAGGGGCCCGGCCGACTCAGGAGGACCTGCGCAAGGAGCAAGACCAGCTTTATGCGCTGACTTCGGCCATTGAGAACCAGGCGTCGCCATGGCGCCTCACTCAGCTGATGTACCGCCTGCGCCGGTCGATGGTGGCGCAGATCAAGGCCGGCCGGGTCTATGTCGACACCGGTGGCACACCGATAGACGTACTGCCGGCCCGAGAAGACTATGCGGTACTAAAAATCTTGATTGAACGCCATCAAGTTTTTATGCCGGCGGCCGCGACTAATCTGCCGGCTAGCCTGGCCCTTGCGCGCACGCTACAGCGCGGGGTGCCAGCACTTTGGCTGCTGCTGTTTATCGCGGTGTGGAGCAGTTACTATCTGATTTGGGATAAGCGCAGCCGCGTCGGTGAGGTCACGGCGCTGGTGCCAGTGCGGCAGGAAACGATCCTTTTGGCCAAGCAACTGGTTTATTGGTTTATCGCCGCTGTGACCACGATTGCCGTGTTCGCACTGGCGCTGGTGATTCCTGTGCTCACCAGTGGCTTTGGGGATGTGCGCTATCCGCTGGCCTTTGCCCCGGCGGGCCAAGCCGTCCAAGTGATGACGGCCGGCCGGTTTGTGCTACTGTTTTTGCTCAGCATTTTGGCGCTATTGGCCTTCATGGCGGCAGTGAACAGTTTGCTGCAGCAGTTCATCCGCAATTACTTTGTGGTGTTACTGCTGCTCGCGGGGTTGTGCGTTTTTGGCCCAACGCTTCAGCTTGGCCCCTGGGCGCCGTTCCCGTACCTGGACCCCGCAGCGACTCTGTTGCCTCAAGGGACCGTGGGGATTCTTGCCCCGGGCTGGGGGCCGCTGATCCTGGCCGGCTGGGCGGCAGTGCTGGGCGGTTTGAGCTTGATTGTTGCGACGCGGCGACAACGACTATAGAAGGAGAACGCGATGAAACAACAAAAATGGGAGTGGCTGCTCGCCCTAAAGCGGCCCACGATCTGGCTGATTCCGCTGGTGATGACGATGCTTTTCTTAATGCCGATGCTGCGCGGGTCGATGGTGGCCCGAGGCACTCCCGCTGCCATCCTGCGCGACGATGCCATCACCGTGATGGAATCGCGCGATTTAGCGACGATCCGGCGCGTGATTAAAGCCGGCCCCAAGGCGCCGCCCACGGTCATGAACTACCAGCAGGCCAAGAAGCTCTTGCCGTTGGCGGAAAAAGTGACCGCGGCGGTCAACGCGGGCGATCGGGTCGCCTATCCCAAGGCAGTGGCCGCCTTTTTCGCCGCTACTGACATGCGCGCCCCCAAGTACGAGTACCTTGCAGCGCATCACGTCCCGTTCTATGATTTTGTTGATACCCAGACGCCGTTCACCAATTATCTCCTGAACCAAGTGATGTATTTTGGTAACAGCACGTACATCGTGCTGGCGCTTGCGGTGCTGGTCGCCTTCTTGACCACCATGGGGCGCGGCAAACGTGACGAGTTCGCCGCCCTTCTGCCCATGCGCGCGAATCGGGTGCTGCTCAATCAGCAGGTGGTCATCGGCCTGACCACGTTTGGCATGGTGCTGCTGGCATTGATGCTGATGGCGGTGCCCGTCATCGCGCGGGGTGGGATGGGCTCGTGGCAGACCGCATTCTTCTCGGGCTCTGGGGTCGACTTTAAAGCTGATACGCGTGCCATCATCGTGCCGGTACTCAAGGCGCTGGCCTTCTACCTGCTGGGCCTGCTTGCGGTGAGCTTGATGCTGACGGGGCTGGCGCTGCTGCTCAAGCAGTGGCACGCCAATTTGATCACCACTGTGCTCGCCTTGGCCGCCGTGGTCATGCTGCCGAGCCGGACTGTCATGCAGTGGCTGCCGTCCCTTTCAGGGGTGTTGCAGGTTCTGCCTGGCAGTCACACCGACATCAGTTGGATGCTAATGGATAGTCAGGAGACCTATCCTGCCGGGCCATTCGGTGGCCAGGGCTTGTTGGGACTAACGGTGCTATTCGCCTGGGCGGCGGTCTTCCTGATTGCCGGCCACGTTGTCGTCTACCGGCGCCAGGCCGCGTGAAAGGAGTGAGTCTCTTGCTTGAAGTGAAAAACCTTTCCTTTAATTATGGTAAGCAGCCGATCCTCGATGACCTGAGCTTTACGATCGAGGCGGGCACCATCGTTGGCCTCGTGGCCCCGAACGGCACCGGGAAAAGCACTTTGTTGCGCAATGTGACCGGGTTGCTGCGTCCTAAGCACGGTACTGTCAGTCTGCTTGGCCACGATTCCTGGCACGACCGGCAGGAGTTTTTGAAGCACCTCTTTTTCCTAGAGGATTCCACTAGGCTATACGAGGGTCTCAATCCCAACGAGCTGTTTGGCTACGTGAAGGACGTGTGGGGCGGGCAGCTATCGGTCGACCGTGTCGTCAAGGTGCTGCGTATGGACAAGTACCGCAAGAAGCGGGTGGCCAGCATGTCGCTGGGCATGAAGCAGCATGTGCTGCTGGGGATGTACCTGATTTCCGGCGCCGACCTTCTGCTGTTTGACGAGCCACTGAACGGCCTAGATCCAACCAGCATCGAGCTGTTCACGCGCGTCTTTTCGCAACTGAAGGGGCAGGGTAAGAGCATCCTGATGTCCTCGCATCAGCTGGGTAACGTGACCACGATGGCCGATAGCGTGATGTTCCTGAAGGACGCTCACCTCCAGACCTTCCAGACGGCGGCCATCGATCTGCAGCAGAAGTACGATGAGCTCTTCGCCGTGGATGAGAAGCTGCTCGAACCTTAGAGTAAACAAAAAGCCCAGCGATTTTGCCGGGCTTTTATGATACTGAAATTAATTTTGTTCTTGGCTGCCGAGAAACTTATCCAGCGCAACCGCCACGCCATCATGCGCCAGGTCGACGGTGTGGAACTTGGTGGCGGCCTTCACCTGGTCGTTGGCGTTGCCCATGGCGATGCCGTAGTGCACGGTTTTTAACATTTCCAGGTCATTGGAGCCGTCGCCGAACGCCATGGTGCGCGCCAGCGGCTGGTTGAGCTCTCGGCACACGCGCATGATTGCCGTGGCCTTGTTGACGCCGTGAGCCGTGATTTCGATGTTGTCGATATTGGAACTTGAGGCATCCACATCGGGCAGGGCGTTCATCTCGACGCGAGCGCGGGCGATTTTTTCCAGGTCGGGGTCGATGGCGATGGCGTTGATAATCTTGCCACTGTTTGCCCGCAGCTGTTCGAGAGTGTCGATGGCCACGTATTTGTGGGGGTCTTCGCCGGCGATGCGGTTTTTGCCGTCAGCGGAGACGGCGGCAGGCAGTGGCGTTAAGTAAAGTACTTTTTCGAGCGTGAAAAAGTACTGCGGCAGTTGGTACTTCTTGGCGACTCGCCAAATCCCCTCCAGTGCATTAGTCGATAGGTGCTGGGCCTCGACCTTGCCGCCAATGCGCGTGACCGTGCCGTTGGAGCAGATAATGTCCAGGTCCGGACCGATGCGGTCGGCCATCATGGTGGCGGAAAACAGCGGCCGGCCGGAGGCGATGAAGAAGCGGTGCCCCTGCGCGCGGTATTTGGCGATGGTCTCGACAACGCGCTTGCTGGGATACTGGCTTTCGCCAACGAGCGTCCCATCGATATCCATGAAAACAGTGTAAGGTGACATGAGTGACCTTCCTTTAACAATTGTTGTGGGTACAAATCTAAGCGGTTTCATTATACTAAAGTCCAGTGCGATTGGCGCGGTTCAAACGCAATGCCACCGGTGCGAGCCAGGAAGAATCGCGCCGTGGGGCAATCGCATTCGTCCTCATTTTTTAAAGGCAAGGCGATACCAACCACGGAAACCCTTTTTTCACCTCGGTCTAGGTGTGCCAGCACCCTAGATTATTTTTGTGTTACAGGATGTTGTCGACGGATCCCACCAGGTAATTTAAAAACATTTGTGAGCGCATGGACAATCCGGTAGACGGGCGATGCGGATGTGGCAGTCGACGGGAATGCTTGTTATCGATTGCTGCGCCATCAATTGTGCCACATGATATTGTGAGACATTTCGCTTGAAAAATCACTGCTCAACATGCATTAATGAGTGAGTACTCACATTACATTGCCTGGAGGATAAGATGACGAAAGTTAAAATCGTGTACGCAAGTTTGACTGGTAATAATGAAGCCATTGCCGACTATTTAAAAACGCAATTGGAGGCACGGGGCGCTGACGTTGACGTCGAAGAAATGAGTCAGGCGCTGGCCGACGATTTAGCCGACTATGACGTCGCTGTGGTGGCGTCGTATACCTACTCTGGGGTGACCGATGGCGAATTGCCTGAAGAAGCCATGGATTTCTACGAAGACCTAGAGGAACTCGAACTGCCGGACCTCAAGTATGCGGTGTGCGGAAGCGGTGATTCAACTTATGACCAGTTCTGCACAGCCGTCGATCTATTTACCGCAGCGTTTGAACAAACCGGGGCCAAGCAGGTCGCGTCGTCAGTCAAAATCGATCTTGAGCCCGACGCGGCAGATTTTGCCCAACTTGATCAGGTCGTCAGTGCGATTGTTGCGCTGTAGTCACGGAAAATGAGGTAGTCGAATGCCAAAAGAGTCGTATGTTGCAGGGATCGACGTCGGGTCGACCACGGTCAAACTGGTCATCATGAATGCCCAGCACGAAACGATTTTTGCGCGGTACGAGCGCCATTACTCGGACGTCAAGGCGGCCAGTGCCCGTGTGCTGAAGGAAGCAATGACCGAGCTTGACCCGCAGACGGTGGTGCAGTGCACGATCACCGGTTCCGGCGGGATTGGGCTGGCGCATTTGCTGCAGCTGAAGTTTATCCAAGAGGTCATCGCCTGCACCAAGACGGTAGAAACGTTGATCCCGGAAACCGATGTGGCCATTGAACTGGGCGGCGAAGACGCGAAAATCACGTTCTTTGGCGCCAGCTTGGAACAGCGGATGAATGGCTCATGCGCCGGCGGTACCGGTGCGTTCATTGACCAAATGGCGACGCTGCTGAAAACCGACGCCAATGGTCTGAACGACATGGCCAAGGACGCGACCAAAATCTACCCGATCGCCAGCCGCTGCGGGGTGTTTGCCAAAACCGACGTGCAGCCGCTGATCAACGACGGCGCGGCGAAGGCCGACATCGCGGCCAGCATTTTTCAGGCAGTGGTCAACCAAACCATTTCCGGGTTGGCGGCGGGCCATAAAATCCGCGGCCACGTGGCGTTTCTTGGCGGGCCGCTGTACTTCATGGACCAGCTGCGGGTGCGCTTCATTGAGACGCTGAACCTGACGCCGGACGAAGTCATTTTTCCCGCCGATCCCCAGCTGTTTGTGGCGAAAGGCGCGGCACTGTACGCCAATGACCAACCGCAGGTCACGCTGGCGACGTTATTAGACCGCCTCGAAAATGGGGATGACTCGGCGATGAAGCCGGCGCATTCCCTGCCGCCGCTGTTTAAAGACGACCAAGAGCTGGCGGCGTTCCGCAAGCGTCACGCCAAGGCTCAAGTGGCCACGCGTGATTTGGCCAGCTATCGCGGCACCGCGTTTCTTGGGATTGACGCGGGTTCGACGACCACCAAGGTGGCGCTGATTTCCGAAGACGACAAGCTGCTTTACACCTATTACGACTCCAATGACGGCGATCCGCTGGCGAAAACCAAGCAAATTATGCGCGATATGACCGCAAAACTCCCGGCCGGGGTCACCATTGGCAAGGTCGCCGTGACTGGGTACGGCGAGCATTTGATCAAAAACGCGTTGAATGTGGACATCGGTGAGGTGGAAACCGTCGCCCACTACAAGGCCGCGCGGTATTTTGAGCCGGATGTCGATTTTATCCTCGACATCGGCGGTCAGGACATGAAGGCGATGACCGTCAGTCATGAGGCTCTTTCAACGATTAAGTTGAACGAGGCCTGCTCCAGCGGCTGCGGGTCGTTTTTAGAGACTTTTGCGACGAGTTTGAACTACGACATTCGCGACTTTGCCCAGGCGGCACTGCTGGCCAAGCACCCGAGCGACCTGGGTAGTCGCTGCACGGTCTTCATGAACTCGAAGGTCAAGCAGGTGCAAAAAGAAGGCGCGACGATCGGTGACATTGCCGCCGGCCTGAGCATGTCGATTATCAAAAACGCCCTGTTTAAGGTCATTAAAATGCGGCGCGTCGAGGACATGGGGCAGCACATTGTTTGCCAAGGCGGTACTTTTTACAACGAGGCGGTGCTGCGCGCGTTTGAGCAGATCGCCGGCGTTGAGGTGGTGCGGCCGAACATTGCCGGACTGATGGGTGCGTACGGGGTGGCCCTGATTGCCCAAGAAAATTACCAGGCCGGCGATCAGACCACGATGCTGGACGTTGCCGCCATGGATGACCTCAGTTTCAACAAGGAATACATGCACTGCGGCGGCTGTGAGAACAATTGCGCGCTGACCATTACCGTGTTTAACGACGGCCGCCGGTTTGTCACCGGCAACCGGTGCGAGCGCGGCGAGGCGCGCGGGCTTAAGCTGCGCGTGCCGAAGTCCAACGGTAAGGTCAACCTGGTGCAGGAAAAGTATCAGCGCCTGTTTGCGTACCGGCCGCTGCGCCGCAAGCTGGCGACTCGCGGCACGCTGGGGATGCCGCGGGTGTTGAACATGTACGAGAACTACCCGCTGTGGCAGACCTTTTTCACCAAGCTTGGCATCCGGGCGGAATTGTCGCCCAAGGGTAGCCAGAAGCAGTACGAAAAAGGCATGGAAACCATTCCCAGCGACACGGTGTGCTACCCGGCCAAGCAGGTGCATGGGCACATTCAGGCGCTGATCGATCGCGGCTGCAAGCGGATCTTCTACCCGGCCGTGGTTTACGAAGTGAACGAGGATAAAACCGCCCAGAATCATTTTAACTGCCCGATTGTCCAGTCTTACCCGGCGGTGATCGCCAATAACGTGGACGAAATCGTGAACGGCAGTGTCGATTACCGTTCGCCTTATTTGAACCTAGCCGATCGTAAGGGAACCGCGAAGAATCTATACGAGTGCTTCAAGGACCTCGGCGTCACCAAGGCGGAAGTTGCAGAGGCACTGGATGCAGGGTTTGCCGAACTTGAACACTTCAAACAGGTGACGCGAGACCGCGGCGAAGACACCCTGCGCATGATTCAGGAAACCGGCGAACACGGCATCGTGCTGGCAGGGCGCCCTTATCACTTGGATCCGGAAGTCAATCACGGCATTTCGCAGCTGATGACGGCCGAAGGGTTCCATGTGCTGACGGAAGATTCGATCGCGCACCTCGGCGATGTGAAGGGTTTGCGAGTGGTCAACCAGTGGATGTACCACTCACGCCTATACGCCGCGGCGGAAATCGCGGCGAAATTCCCCCAGCTGGAGTTCGTGCAACTGAATTCCTTCGGGTGCGGCATTGATGCCATCGACAGCGATCAAATCGAAGAAATCATGACCCAGCATAACCGCCTCTACACTTGCCTGAAAATCGATGAAGGCACTAACATGGGTGCGATTCGGATTCGTCTGCGCTCCCTGAAGGCGGCGGTGCGTGAGCGCGAAACGCGGCGCATTCGCCCACAGGTGCTGGCAGAAGCACCGGCGCCGGTCAACTACACCCCGCAGATGCAACAGCAGGGCTACACGCTGCTGCTGCCGATGATGTCACCGATTCATCAGCAGGGGCTGGTGGATGTCGCCTTGCAGGCGTCAGGCTACAACGTGGTGAACCTGCCTGCAGATGACCGTGCCGCCGTTGACGTCGGCCAGCGCTTCGTCAACAACGATGCCTGCTATCCGGCCATCATTTCGATTGGGCAAATGCTGGAGGCGCTGCAAAGCGGTAAGTATGACCTGAACAAAACTGCCGTGATGATGACGCAAACCGGCGGCGGGTGTCGCGCGACGAACTACATTCCGCTGATTCGCAAGGCGCTGGCGGACGCCGGCTTCCCGCAAATTCCGGTGGTGTCACTGTCGCTGGGCAACCAAGGGGTCGAAGAAACTCCAGGCTTCAGCTTCACTCTGCCACTGCTGAAACGGGTGGCGATTGCCTTTTTGTACGGGGACCTGTTTGAGCGCGTGGTGTACCGCACGCGGCCGTATGAAAAAGTGCCTGGAACGATCGACCACATGCACGCCGGCTGGCTGAAGCTGGTGCGGCCGTCGATCGAAGCGGGGAATTTCAAGGCGTTCAAGCACAACGTGGCCGAAATCGTGCGTGATTTTGACACCGTGCCGCTCAAGGCAGGGCGTAAGCCGCGCGTGGGGGTTGTCGGCGAGATTCTGGTCAAGTACTCGCCCATCGCGAATAACGACGTGGTCCACCTGCTGGAACGTGAAGGCGCGGAAGTCGTCGTGCCGGACATCGTCGGTTTCATGAATTACTCGCTGTACAACCAGCTGTACCGTTATGATCACCTGGGGGCCAGCGCAAAAGCAAAATGGTTCGCCAAGTTTGCCATGCAGCTGATCGACTGGTGCGAAAAGCCGCTGCAGCAGGCCTTGACCGCCTCTGAACGGTTTGACGGCATCGAGGCCATTGATGCCATCGCCGATGACGCTAGCAAGGTGCTCAGTCTGGGCAACCAAACGGGTGAAGGGTGGTTCCTGACTGGCGAGATGATCGAGCTGCTCAAGCACGGCACGCCCAACATTATCTGTATGCAGCCGTTTGGGTGCCTGCCGAACCACGTGGTCGGCAAGGGCATGGTCAAGGAGCTGCGGCGCCGTTTTCCTGGCGCCAACATTGCCCCGATCGATTACGATCCTGGCACCAGCGTTGTGAACCAGCTCAACCGCATCCGCCTCATGCTGGCCACTGCCAAGAAGCAGGCGCTGGCTCAGGCGCAGTAGGAGGAATCATGACAGAACAAGAAATCGTGGCCCCGTGCAGCGTTGCGAGTACTGTTGGCGAGTTATCGGCAAAACAGCAGGCAGTGCTTCAGGCCAGCCTCACCTTGTTTGCCCAAAAGGGGTTTGCCAACACCACGACCTTAGACATTGCGCGCGCCGCGCATGTTGCCGAAGGCACGGTCCTGAAACGGTTCAAGACGAAGGAAGGCATTCTGCGAGTGATTCTGACGCCGCTGGAAGCGCAGATTTTGCCACAGGCGACCGATGCGTTTTTGACGGATCTCGCGACACACACCGAGTTATCGTTTGCCGAGTTGCTCTCCTACGCCGTGGCAAACCGCCTGAGCTTTGCGATGGCAAACCGTGAGGCGCTGCGGGTGATGGGGCAGGAAATCAGCAAGCACCCGGAAATTCTCACGCGGCTGACGGCACGGTTGCAGGATCTGATCGAGCAGCGCCTGGATGCGATCCTGAATCATTTTCGCCAGAGCGGCGAGTTGAACGATTGGCCGACGATGCGGATCGTGCGCAGCGTCTCCGGTCTGGCGCTGGGCTATGTCATGCCGAATATCATGCTGTCTGAGGAGTCACTGGATGTGGAGCAAACCACGGCAGAAATTGTTGCGACGCTACTGCCGGCATTCACCGGCGGCCAGGCGTAACCGTAGACAAAAAAATCTCGCGCCGTTTGGATGCGGCTGCGATAATCCCTTTGTGGTTGTCAGATGAAATATCATAATTCATCTGACAATCATGGAGGGATATTTGTATGCCTAGATCAAGGTACACAGCAGAGGAGAAGTTAGCTCTTCTGGACGATTCCAGACAGTCAGGTCTTGGAGCCACGACATTTGAGCGTCAACACAGTCTGGGTCATTGCCTGCTAGCTCGATGGCAGAAGCGATATGAGCGTGATGGTCTTGAAGGCCTCAGTGAAGCTAGGAAGAATAAGCACTATACATCATCGCTCAAACTGGCAGCGGTGTTGGCTTATCAAGCTGGTGAAGGTACGTTGACTGAACTGACCATGCGTTTCGGTCTTCGCTCGTCGGCACAACTCCGCAGATGGCTTTCCAAGTATAATGAGGACAAGACTTTGACGGCATCGCCGTTCAGAAAGCAGGTCCCCACTATGAGTCGGAAAACAACATTCGAAGAGCGAATTGAAGTGGTCAGTATGTGACTAAGTATAAGCACTCCTACAGCGAAGCTGCGGAGCATTTCCAGGTCTCCTACCAGCAGGCTCGTTCCTGGGTACTCAAGGCCAAAGA